>JBBKVJ010000300.1:0-12285 GCA_037968375.1 Paracoccaceae bacterium
GTCTCGATCCGCGAGGCGGCGCGACATGCCTGGCCCGACCTGCGGCAAACGCTGCGGGAATTGCCGGGGCAACGCAGTCTTTTCGCCTATCTGGGCTCGTCGATGTTCTACCGTGACGCGCTGAACGGGATGTATGTCTTTGGCGGCATCTATGCGGCGGGGGTGCTGGGCTGGTCGGTGGTCGATGTCGGCATATTCGGAATTCTCGCTGTGCTGACCGGCGCGGTCTTTGCCTTCATCGGCGGGCGGGCGGATGCCCGGTTCGGGCCGAAGCCGGTGATCGCGGCGAGTGTGGTGCTGTTGACGCTGGTGGCGCTGGGCGTCGTCTTTGTGTCGCGTGACGCGGTGTTCGGCATTCCGGTCGGCACCTACAGCCCGGCGCCCGACATCGCGTTCTACGTCCTCGGCGCACTGATCGGGGCGGGTGGCGGGGCGCTGCAATCGGCGTCGCGCACGATGATGGTGCGGCAGGCCAATCCGGCGCGGATGACCGAGGCGTTCGGGCTTTACGCGCTGTCGGGGAAAGCTACATCCTTCATTGCGCCGCTGTCGATCGGCGTCGTGACCCAGATCACCGGCAGCCAGCAGGCCGGCATCACCCCGCTTATCGTGCTTTTCCTCATCGGATTGGTTCTGCTAGCATGGGTAAAACCAGATGGAGACCCTAAAACATGGCCCGATCCCTTGCCCTTTTCGCCCTGATTCTGGGCCTTTCCCTGCCTGCCGCGTCGATCGCGCAGGAACGCGCGAACCAGCTTTTTGGCGCCAAGCGCAACGGATCGGCACAATCGCCCGCCGCCATTGGCACCTATGCCAAGGGCTGCGGCGCGGGACTGGTGCAACTGCCCGAGACCGGGCCGACCTGGCAGGCGATGCGGTTGTCGCGGAACCGCAACTGGGGTCATCCCGAGATGATCGGCTTCTTGCAGGACCTGTCGCGCGAGGCGACGCGCTATGGCTGGGCCGGGCTTTATGTTGGCGATATCAGCCAGCCGCGCGGCGGGCCGATGACCTCGGGGCATGCGTCGCACCAGATCGGGCTGGATGCCGATATCTGGATGCTGCCACCGGCCCGGGTGAACCTGTCGCAGCGTCAGCGCGAGAATATCAGCTCGGTCTCGGTCCGCTCGGCGGATCAGCGCAATATCACCACGAACTGGACCCGGGCGCATTACGAGATCATGAAGACGGCTGCGTCTGACGACCGGGTCGACCGGATTTTCGTGACCGCCCCGGTGAAGATCGAGATGTGCCGCACAGCCACCCGGCGCGACCGGAATTGGCTGCAGAAAATTCGCCCGCTTTACGGCCACGACACGCATTTCCACGTGCGCCTGAAATGCCCGCCGGGCAGCCGCAATTGCCAGACCCAGACGCCTTCGGTGCGTGAGTTGTCGAACGGCAAGGATGGCTGCGATTCGACGCTGACCTGGTGGGTGACGGATTACCTGACGCCGCCGAAGAACCCGGCCCCCGCACCCGACCCCAGCCCGCCGACGCGCGGGGCGCGGTCCTACACGATGGCCGATCTGCCACGCCAATGCACAGACGTTCTAAACTCGCGCTGATCGCGGGCGCGGGCGCGCTTGCGCTTTTGGCCGGGCTGCCGCTGACAGCGGCGGCGCCGGGCGTCACGGCCTATCTGGGCAGCTATACCTGGCAGATGGAGGATGCCGATTTCGGCGGCCTGTCGGGGCTGGAAATTGCGGGGGATGGCACGAATTTCAGTGCGATCAGCGACCGGGGCAGCCTGATTACAAGGGCTTTGACGCGGGATGCGGCCGGTGTCGTGAACGGCGTTGCCGAGGCGCGGCTGACGACGCTGCAGGGACTTTCGGGGGCGGCGCTGACCCGAGAAGAGGCCGATCCCGAAGGTCTGGCCCTGGCGCCGGACGGGCGGATATTTATCTCGTTCGAAGGGCTGCACCGGATATGGGCCTATGCGGCGACCGAGGTCGCGGCGGAACCCCTGCCGGAGCATCCCGATTTCGCGCAGTTGCAGAGCAATTCCGGGCTTGAGGCGCTGGCCATCGACGATCAGGGGCGGCTTTACGCGGTGCCCGAAAGGTCGGGCAGGGACGACCGGCCGTTCCACGTCTACCGGCTGCAGGACGGCGCCTGGACTGTCCCGTTCCACCTGCCCCGCGACGGGCGTTACCTGCCGGCCGGTGCGGATTTCGGCCCCGACGGGCAGTTCTATCTGCTCGAGCGCGATTTTCGCGGGCCGCCGGGGTTTTTCGCCCGGGTCAGCCGGTTTGACCTGACCGCCGACAGCCCCGGCCCGCGCGAGGTTCTGTGGCAAACCCGGGCGCCATTCCAGAACAATTTCGAGGGCATCGCGGTTTGGCAGGATACCGTCGGAGATATCCGCTTTACGTTGATTTCCGACGATAATTTCACGCGTCCTCTGACCACGGAGTTTGCCGATTACCGGATCGGCAACTGACCGCTGCCTGCCGGTTGCCGGGGTCAGCGGCATCGGCTAGGCAGGCGTGACGGCATTGGGGGGCACATGAAGGTTCTGGTCATCGGCACCGGCTCGATCGGCAGGCGGCATGCGGCAAACTTTGCCGCACTGGGTGCCAGGGTCGAGGCTGTCTCGATGCGCGAGGCCGGGCTTTCGGGTGCTCTGGCGCGGATCGGCAAGGGTGCCGACGCCGCCGTGATCGCCACCGAGACGCAATTGCGCCTGCCGCTGATCGAGGCCGCAGCCGCGCGCGGCATCGCCCTTTATATCGAAAAGCCGCTGGCCTTCGATCCCGACACGGTCTCGGCGATCTACGCCGCTGCCGGGCCGATCCTTGAGCGCAGCATGGTGGGCTTCATGATGCGCTATCACCCGGCGTTCCGGCATCTGGCACAGTGCGATTTTTCCGACGCCTATCGCTATGCTTTCGAGATCGGTCATGACGTGACCAAGTGGCGCGAGAACTGGAATTTTGCCGACAGCTATGCGGCCAAGCCCGAGGGTGGCGGCGTGCTCTTGGACCTCTGCCACGAGATCGACATGGCGCATTGTCTGTTTCCAGGCCTGTTGGGCGAGGTCGAAAGCCTTGGCCACACCCGGTATCCCGGTGTCGATATGGCCAGCCAGATCGCCCGGTCGGGGCCGGTGCAGGGCACGGTGTCGATGGATTATCTGGCGCCGCTGCCGATCCGCCGGGTCGAGATTGCGGGCACCGAGGGCCGGCGCTGCCTTGATTTCAACAGCGGCCGATATGACGATTGCGGCACGCTGCGCGACCTGTCGCAGGACCGCAACGAGATGTTCCTCGACGCCGGTCGCGACTTTCTGGCGCTGGCGGCGGGCAAGCCGCCATCGGAGGTCGAGAACCTGCCGCGCCTCGATCTGGCGCGCGCGTCGTGCGAGGAAATCGCCAAGGCCCACATGGCCCGGCGCTTTACCGGGCATATGGATGGAGGCAAGCCATGATCCTGGGCCATATCGGCGTCCGGGGCGGATCGAAGGGGGTGCCGGGCAAGAATTTCCGCACCATCTGCGGCAAGCCGCTGATCGACTGGAGCCTCGATCAACTGCTGTCGCATCCACGCGTCGATGCCGTCGTGGTATCGACCGATGCGCCCGAGATCTACGTGCATGCCGTCGGCAAAGGCACGCTGAAGATCGGGCTGCGGCCAGATCATCTGGCGACGGATAACGCCGGGAAATGGGATGTCTGGCAGCACGCGCTGAAGGCGGCCGAGCGGATCACCGGGCCGGTGACCGCGTTCCTTGACCTTGACGCGACCTCGCCGCTCAGGGCGATGGACGATATCAGCGGCGCGCTGGCGTTGTTCGAGGCCGAGGCGCCGGACATGGTGATGTCTTGCTGCGATGCGCGCAAGAACCCGTATTTCAACCTGGTCGAACCGGATGAGACCGGCGCGCTGCATGTCTCTAAACCACTGCCCGGCGGCGTTGTGGCACGCCAGCAGGCGCCGGTGGTCTATGAGCACGCGGCCTCGACCTATGTGGTGTCGCCGGAGTACCTGAAGGCGGCGGATGCGATCTTCGAGGGTCGGGTGATCCCTTACCTGATGCCGCCCGAACGCTGTGTGGATATCGACAGCCCGTTCGATTTCCGGCTGGTGGAACTGCTTTTGAAGGAACGCGAGAATGACGGGACAGCTTGACGGCAAGACGATCTTCATCACCGGGTCGGGCGGGGTTCTGGGCCGCACCTATGTGCGGCGGATGCTGGCGGCGGGGGCCAAGGTGATCGCCTCGGACTTGGCCGGCAAGAATGCCGACGGGTTGAAAGACGCGCATGGCGCAAACGCGGACTTTACCTTTGTCGAGCTGGATGTGGCCGATGAAGGCCAGGTTGAGGCGGTGTTTCAAAAGCTGCTGGGTATGGGATTGAAGCCCGACGTTGTCCTGAACAACGCCGCGATCACCGGCGAGATGCTGATGGGCGCTGGCAAGCCGTTTCCGGATTTCGCCAATACCAGCGTCGGTGATTGGGAGCGGACGCTGCGCACCAACATGACCGGCGCCTTTATGGTGGCCCGCCAGATGGACCGCGATATCGTCGGCAAATGGCCCGCCAAGTTGATCAACGTGGCGTCGATGTATGCGCTGAACGCGCCGCATCACGATATCTACGAGGGTATGCCGTTCCGGTCGTTCAGCGCCTATTCGGCCTCGAAGGCCGGCATTCACGGGCTGACGCTGTGGCTGGCCGCCTATTGGCGCGACCGGCAGGCGACGGTGAACACGATCGCACCCGGGGCGGTCTTCAACGGCCATTCGGAGGAGTTCCAGAAGCGGGTGTCATCGCTGATCATGGCGGGCCGGATGGCCCAGCCGGACGAGATCGCCGATGCGATGCTGTTCCTGTGCTCGGACCAGTCGAATTACATCACCGGCCAGATCCACCATGTCGATGGCGGCTTCAACGGCTGGTGAGGGCCAGCCCTTCGCGGCAAAAGCAGGCACCCGGCCCGGTGACAAGGCGCGTATGCGCCGCCGGGCAGCGGCTGACCGCCCGCAGGGCAGCCGCTATGGTGACGTTGGCGCGACGAATGAAGTGGGGCGTGGCTTGGCTATAAGGCGGCGACCTTTGGCGTTGGAGCGGCAGCCCGCGGTCAACCGATGCCCTCTGGAACAGTGATTACGTCTGGCCCTTGCCGCGCTAGCCCGCGCAGCGCTTGGCCGCATCCTCGATCGAGGCGCTGAAGCCCAGCAGCGACAAGGTGTCGGTGGTGACCGTGCCGCGGCTGGACCGGCCGACCATCACCGCATTCGCACCCTGCTTCATCGCGGCCACGATCTTTGCGTCGTCCTCGGGCGATGCCGGATAGGCCCATTCGCCATCGACCGGCAGTTCGAACTTGGTGCCCGAAATATCCAGCGAAACGGTGGACCCCGGGGCGAACGGATAGCCGCCGGTAAAGGCGACCTCGCCCGCCACGCTGGCACTGGGGCGCCATGTGACGAACATCAGGACATCGCCGCGCCGCACGGCAACGACGCGCCCGTCGCGGGTATTCACGGATTCCTTCGGCTGCGACACCGCCCAGCATTCCTGCGGGTCGCCTTCAACGAAGACGCTCCAGTCGGTGTTGGCGCCAACCCGGTTGGTGCTTTCGTCCTGTGCCATGGCGGCACCCGGTGCCAGCAGCAATGCCGCGCAAATCGCGCCGCGAATGAAAATCGTCGTCATGTATCTCTAAGCCTCCAGCCGTCTCTGCCTCGTCCGCCCGTGTCGTGTCGCATTGTGTCGCGTCGCCCTTTTGGCGACCTTTTTCCACTAGCGGAAGTGTTTTCAACTCGATAGCTGGAACCTATCGTGAAATCCGGCGCGTTTCCAAGCCCTCGCGGCGGAAAATCGCGCATCTTTGATGGTGGGGGGGTCGATCATGGCGGGACCGCAGGCGATGGCCGAGTTGTGGCGCGGCGGCATGCTGGAATCGGTGCATCTGGGTCATGCGGTGATCTGCGACGCGTCGGGTCAGGTGGTGCAGGCCTGGGGCGATCCCGGCGCGGTGTTCTTTCCACGCTCGTCGTGCAAGATGCTGCAGGCGTTGCCTTTGGTCGAAAGCGGCGCTGCCGATGCGGCGGGCTTGAGCGACCGGCATCTGGCGCTGTCCTGCGCCAGTCATCAGGGGGCTGCGGTGCATACCGGGCTGGTCGAGACCTGGCTGGCGGAGTTGGGACTTGGCGAGGATGACCTGCGCTGCGGCGCGCATCTGCCCTATGACATCGACAGCCGCGATGCGCTGATCCGCGCCAACGCAGCACCCTGCCAGATGCACAACAACTGTTCCGGAAAGCATTCGGGGTTTTTGACGCTGAACCGGCATCTGAAGGGCGGCGCGGAATATATCGACGTGGCGCATCCGGTGCAGGTGGCGGTGAAGGCGGCGTTCGAGGAGGTCACCGGCGAGACCTCGCCCGGGTTCGGGATCGACGGCTGCTCGGCGCCGAATTTCGCCTGCACGGTGACCGGGCTGGCCCGCGCAATGGCGGCGTTCGCGGCGGCGGATGAGACCGATACCCGCGGCCGTGCGATGCTGCGGTTGCGGCAGGCGATGGCGGCGAACCCTGTGCTGGTGGCGGGCGAAGGCCGTGCCTGCACCGAGCTGATGCGCGCGATGGGCGGGCAGGTGGCGATCAAGACCGGCGCCGAAGCGGTGTTCGTGGCGATTCTGCCGGAGCAGAAGCTGGGCATCGCGCTGAAGATCGCCGATGGCGCGACGCGCGCCTCGGAACTGGCGATCGCGGCGCTGCTGGTGCAGGCGGGCGTGCTGGACCCGGCCCATCCGGCAACGAAAAAGCGGCTGGAGGCGGTGCAGGTCAATTGTCGCGGCATCGAGGCCGCGCAGATGCAGCCCGCACCGGGATTTCCGGACTGAAGGCGGCGCGGCAAGGCTTGACGCCCGACGCATGGCCTAGTATCAGCCCAATCGAACTTGGGGCGCTGCCGCACGCGGCGCCCATTTGCGTTATACGAAATGAACCTGATCGAAGGATATGTGCGATGTCGCGCGTCTGTGAACTGACCGGCAAGGGCCCGATGAGCGGGAACAATGTCAGCCATGCCAACAACCGGACCCGTCGCCGGTTCCTGCCGAACCTGAACGATGTCACGATGATGTCGGACATGCTGGGCCAGTCTTTCAAGCTGAAGGTGTCGGCGGCAGGCATCCGCTCGGTTGACCATCGCGGCGGGCTTGACGCCTATCTGGCGAAGGCCAAGGACGAGCAGCTTTCGACGAAAGCGCTGAAGATCAAGAAGACCATCGCGAAAGCCGGCAAGGCCGCGAAAGAGGCCTGAGCCTGTTATCGGTTTAGTCGTGATCTGGGCCCCGCTTCGTGCGGGGCTTTTTCATGGGCGGTTGAACGCGTGATGCCGAAACCGGCATGGCGGCCGAAGTATCACTGGCCAATGACATGGGCGGCATCGAACACCGTCGGGGCAATCGGCGTGCCGTCGTTCTCGGTCGCATGGGCGAGATAGGTCTTCACCCCCGGCGGAATCACGGTGCCGCGTTTCGCAACGCCGAGGAAAATCTGTTTCGAGTTCTCCGGCGTCAGATCGAACCAGTTGGGATCATCGAACGTGCCACCATAGACGCCCACGGCATCCGCGAAGCGTTCGAAGGTCAGGAACAGCTTGGTGCCGCAGGTATCGCAGAAATGGACATGAACCTTTTTCCCGCTGCCTTCCGAGACATGTGTGTAGGTCTTTGGAGCGCCCTTGATGACCGAAAAATCGCCCGAGCCAAAGATCGGTTCGACCAGATAGGCGCCGCCAGTAGCGCGCTGGCAGAATTTGCAGTGGCATAGGGTTACTCTGCCCGGCTGGCCTGCAACCTCATACCTCAGTGCACCGCACAGGCATCCCCCTTGAGCATTCGTCACGGCATGTCCTTTCCTGCTGCAGCTTCGGCATCGGCACGCGCGTTATACCACACTGCGCGATCCTTGCCGCGACCCGCGCGGATTTGCCCTCTTCCGCCCGCCGTTGCCCGGCCCCATATCGGTGCCGACGCGCAGTCATATCATCCCCGAAGGAGCATCGCCTTGCACCGTCTCACCCCCCTTGCCCTTGTTGCCGCGCTTTTTGCCCTGCCAGCCCTTGCCGACGGCACCCTGATCGTCAGCGACGCTTATGCCCGATCGACCGGCCCGCAGGCCATTTCTGGCGCCGCCTTTCTGATGCTGGAGAATACCGGCACTGTGGATGACCGGCTGATCGCGATCCGTACCGAGGCCGCCAAGCGCGCCGAAATTCATGCCCACCTGATGGATGCCAATGGCGTCATTCGGATGGTTCAGGTCGAGGATGGCATCGCCCTGCCTGCCGGTGCCAAGCATGTTCTGGAACGCGGCGGCGATCACATCATGCTTATGGGCCTGACGGTGCCGCTGGAACAGGGAATGACGATCCCGGTGACCCTGATATTCGAGACTGCGGGCGAGGTTGCCGTGGAAATCCCGGTCGATCTGGCGCGCAAGCCGGGCCAGATGCCGACGCAGGGTTCGGGCGGCTGAGCATTTGGGCGGTGGCGGTCTGACCGGGTCAGAACCACTGTCCCGGCTCGATCAGCCCGAGGTCCAGAAGTTGCTGAGAGGACCAGTCGAACGGCACCGAATTGCGCCAGCGAAAGCCCTTGATCGCGGCACGGCTGCCGGGGTTGGCGCGCAGGGCCTTGGCTGTGCGGAACGAACAGATCGCCGCCGTCAGGTTGCAGTGCCAGGGGCAGGCGTAGGTGTTCATCTCTTCGTCGCTCAGCGTGTGGTCGGGCCGCAGCCGCAATCCCGGCTGGGTGCGAAACAGCCCGATCCGGTCGATCTTGCGCCGCTGAGTGGGCACATGTTCCTCGAACCGCCAGCGCAGGCCGCCGAAGAAATCCAGCTGTCTTTCCTTCGGCACATGCTCGTGTGCCGGTCCTTTGCGCGCTTGCGCGTAGTATCCCGAGCGGTCGAGAAAGGCCGAGTCAACGGCGACGGCATCGGGATGCTGACCCAGATCGCCTGCATAAAGGTCGATCACATAGGTCAGCATCGCCGACCGGCGTTCTTCGCCATGGAACGCCAAGAGTTCGCCGACGCTGCGGGTTTCCGAGAACGGGAAGAACAGGTATTCGGCGTTGTAGCAGTAATAAAGCCAGGTGCCTTCGGCGGCGGCCTTGATCGCAGCATCGACGGCTGCCGTCACAGCGTCCTTGGCCAGCGTGTCGTAACCGATCAGATGCGCCGGTCCGATAGCGTCTTCGGGCAGGTCGAGGTCTGGCGGCGCGAACAGCACGATCTGTCGGAAGCCAAGCTGTTGATGATGCGCGACGGTGCCCGCCACCTCGACCGCATCCTCGGCAAAGATCAGCGCGACCGGCCCCCTGGCCAGCAGCTGTGCCGCCTGCGCCTTGAATTCGTCCAGCCCTGACCCGGCCATGCCTGCCTCCCGTTCGGCCCGGAACGTCGGGCAAACGCGCCCGCTTTGCAAGCGGCGCGGGGGCCTGACATTGCGGGACGGGGGCAGTTGGGTGTAGACGGGCCGCCGAAGGACCCTGCCCGATGACCGCACGCAAGCTATTCATCAAGACCTACGGCTGTCAGATGAACGTCTATGACAGCGAGCGTATGGCCGAGGCCATGGGCGCGGAAGGGTATGCGCTGACCGATCAGGCGGCGGATGCCGACATGATCCTGTTGAACACCTGCCATATCCGCGAAAAGGCGGCGGAAAAGGTCTATTCCGAACTGGGCCGGATGAAGGCGCTGAAGGCCGCGCGGCCGGGGCTGAAGATCGGTGTCGCGGGCTGTGTGGCGCAGGCCGAGGGGGCCGAGATCCTGCGGCGGCAACCTGCCGTCGATCTGGTTGTCGGGCCGCAAAGCTATCACCGGCTGCCCGCACTGATGCGGCGGGTCGAGCAGGGCGAGGTGGCGCTGGATACCGAATTTCCGGATGAGGACAAGTTCGAGCACCTGCCCAAAGCCCGCGCCCGATCGACGCCGACGGCGTTCCTGACCGTGCAGGAGGGGTGCGACAAGTTCTGCGCCTTTTGCGTGGTGCCCTACACGCGGGGCACAGAGGTCAGCCGTCCGGTCGAGCGTCTGATGACCGAGGCGCGCGATCTGGTGGATCGTGGCGCCCGTGAGATCACGCTGCTGGGCCAGAACGTCAACGGGTATCACGGCGTCGGTGAGGGTGGCGAATGGCGCCTTGGGGCGTTGTTGCGGGCGTTGGCCGGAATCGAAGGCTTGCAGCGGCTGCGCTATACCACCTCGCATCCGAACGACATGGGCGATGAGCTGATCGCGGCGCATGGCGATCTGCCCAAGCTGATGCCCTATCTGCATCTGCCGGTGCAGTCGGGATCGGATACGATCCTGAAGGCGATGAACCGCAAGCATACCGCCGATATGTATTTGCGCCTTATCGAGCGGCTGCGCGCGGTGCGGCCCGACCTGATGCTGTCGTCAGATTTCATCGTCGGCTTTCCGGGCGAGACCGAGGCCGATTTCGCCGCCACGATGCGGCTGGTCGAAGAAGTCGGATTCGGCATGGCCTACAGCTTCAAATACTCGCCCCGGCCCGGCACTCCGGCGGCGGAAAAGCCGCAGGTGCCGGGTGAAGTGGCCGACGAGCGGCTACAGCGGTTGCAGGCGCTGCTGACGGCGCAGCAGCATGCCGCGCAGACGGCGATGGTGGGGCGCGAGTTGGATGTGCTGTTCGAGCGGCCCGGGCGGATGCCGGGCCAGATGACCGGCAAGTCGGGCTATCTGCATGCGGTGCATGCGGTGGCGCCGGGGGTGGCACCGGGCGAGATCGCGCGGGTGCGGATTGTGGCGACCGAGCGGAACTCGCTGACGGGGGAGTTGGTGGGGTGAGGGCACGGGCCGCAGGGTCCGCCTTATAGCGCGCTTGGCTTGTGGCGGGTATGCGGACGAAGCGGACGTTGGCGATTGACGTTCCTGCACTGATGCACGGCATCGTTGACTAATATCTCAAACCGCGTAAATTGCATTTGACCGACCGGTCTATTCCGGCCAATTCAGGGAGAGAAAATGCTATGCGTGTTTCTAAGCAGCAGGTGGATATCAAGATGCAGATTCCCGGAGCCACCATCCGTCAGCGCACGGATTTTGGTGATGCGACTGGTTTGGGCAAAATCAGCGGCGAATACTTCTCTCTGTCGGCAGGAGTGGACACCACTCCGCTCTTTCAAGGACTGGAGGGCAATCTCTGTCAATCACCGCACTGGGGCTATGTGCTGCAGGGTCGATTGACCACGACGGATGCGGCGGGCGATCACGAGACCGTCAGCACCGATGACCTTTTCTATTGGCCTCCGGGTCACAATGGGAAAGTTGATGAGGATGCCGAGATCATCATGTTCAGCCCGCAGCACGAGCATAGCCATGTGATCGACCATATGATTGAAATGACCAAAGGCTAGTCCCGTCGGCGTCGGGGGCTGGCACATCACAAATTGCGGAAAATTCGATGGCCCCGAACACAGCACCCGGCACCGACAACACTCAACCTGTTCATTCAACCAAGCAACGCCTTATTGTTGCTGGCCTTCAGATGCTTTTGAAGCATGGTTATAGCGATCTTGGCATTCAGGCGTTGCTGCAAGCCACGCGAACCCCGAAGGGGTCATTCTACCATCACTTCAAAGACAAGGAGGACTTCGCGCTTCAGGTTCTCGATACCTACATGGCGCAGGTTCACGCCGGGATGGAGGCCTGCCTCAGGCACACTGATCGGCCTCCGCTGACGCGGGTGCGGGATTTTTTCGAGATGACGCAGAAATCCTATCGTGAGGAAGGTTACATGGGCTGCCTCATAGGGGGACTCGGGCAGGAAATGTCCGGGATCAGCGAAGTCTTCAGGACAAGAATTTCGGAGTGTTTTTCTAAGATTGCGAAAGAAATGGCCGACTGCCTAGAAGAAGCGCGACAACTGGGAGACATTTCAAAAGACAGCAATGTGCAGGAGATGGCCGAGCGACTGGTCGACTGCTGGGAGGGAGCGGCTTTGCGCAGCCGACTTCAGAGAAACCCAGCTTCGCTGAACTCGATGCTTGATTTTTACTTCTTCGCAGTCACAGGGGGGCGACAGCGGTTAGACGTACCTTAGCCGACGATACGCAATCAATCGCCTCGCTCAATTGCGCTTAAGTGGACGGATTCGTTATTTCATCGGGGCGTCACTTTGGGCTCAAAGCAGACATCACTGTCGCCCTATCCCCTCAGGTCACCGCCTCCAGCCGTTCCTTCGACAACTCCCCGGGCACGATGGTGATCGGGATCGGCAGGTTGCCTGCCGA
>JBBKVJ010000301.1:0-3653 GCA_037968375.1 Paracoccaceae bacterium
CTTCCCAACCCCGCCATTCTCCTGTATGGCCGCGCCATCTGAGACGCAGTGCCCTGACCCCGGCACTCGAAAAGGATGATAGGGGTCGGCGGCAATGGGGCCGCCATGCAATCGGGAGACCTGGGGTACGCCCGGGAGTGCTCCCTTACAGGATACACACATGTTCAACGAAGTTAAGAAATCCACACAGTGGGGCGAAGAGACCCTGACACTCGAGACCGGCAAGGTTGCCCGTCAGGCCGACGGCTCGGTCATCGCCACCTTGGGCGAAACCTCGGTCATGGCCAATGTCACCTATGCGCGCGCGCAAAAGCCGGGGCAGGACTTTTTCCCGCTGACCGTGCATTACGTCGAGAAAACCTATGCCGCGGGCAAAGTGCCGGGCGGCTTTTTCAAGCGTGAGGGGCGTCCTTCGGAAAAGGAAACGCTGACCTCGCGTCTGATCGACCGTCCGATCCGGCCGTTGTTCGTGCCGGGCTTCAAGAACGAAGTTCTGGTGATCTGCACCGTGCTGTCGCACGATCTGGTCAACGACCCCGACATGGTGGCGATGATCGCCGCCTCGGCCGCGCTGACGATTTCGGGCGTGCCCTTCATGGGTCCGATCGGCGCCTGCCGCGTCGGCTATTCGAACGGCGAATACGTGCTGAACCCCGAGGTTCAGGACATGGACCGGCTGCGCATGAACCCCGAGCAGCGGCTTGATCTGGTCATCGCGGGCACCAAGGACGCCGTGATGATGGTCGAATCGGAAGCCTATGAGCTGACCGAGGCCGAGATGCTGGGCGCGGTCAAGTTCGGCCATGATGCGATGCAGCCCGCCATCGACCTGATCATCGAGCTTGCCGAAATTGCGGCGAAGGAACCCTTCGATTTCCAGCCGCCGGATTACTCGGACCTCTATGCCAAGGTGAAGAAGTCGGGCGAAAAGGCGATGCGCGCGGCCTTTGCGATCCAGGACAAGCAAGAGCGTACCACGGCGATTTCCGAGGCCCGCGATACGGTGAAAGCGGCGCTGAGCGAAGACGAGCAGGGCAACGAGAACCTCGGCTCGGCGTTCAAGAAGCTCGAGTCGTCGATCCTGCGCGGCGACATCATCAAGGGCGGCGCCCGGATTGACGGGCGCGACACCAAGACGGTGCGTTCGATTATCTCCGAGGTCGGCATCCTGCCCCGCACGCATGGCTCGTCGCTGTTCACACGCGGCGAGACGCAGGCGCTGGTCGTGACCACGCTGGGCACCGGCGAGGATGAGCAGATCATCGACGCCCTTCACGGCAACTGGCGGTCGATCTTCATGCTGCACTACAACTTTCCTCCCTACTCGGTCGGCGAGGTTGGCCGTTTCGGCTTTACCGGACGCCGCGAGATCGGCCACGGCAAGCTGGCTTGGCGCGCGTTGCAGGCGGTTCTGCCTGCGGCCACCGATTTCCCCTACACGATCCGCGTTGTGTCGGAGATCACTGAATCGAACGGATCGTCGTCGATGGCGTCGGTCTGCGGTGGCTCGCTTTCGATGATGGATGCGGGCGTGCCGCTGAAATCGGCGGTGGCCGGTGTGGCGATGGGTCTGATCCTTGAAGAAGACGGCAAGTACGCCGTGCTGACCGATATCCTCGGCGACGAGGATCATCTGGGCGACATGGACTTCAAGGTTGCGGGCACCGAGAACGGCATCACCAGCCTGCAGATGGACATCAAGATCGCGGGCATCACGCCCGAGATCATGGAAAAGGCGCTGGCCCAGGCCAGGGATGGCCGTTTGCACATCCTGGCCGAGATGGCCAAGGCGCTGACCGCGGGCCGTCAGGAGTTTTCGGCGCATGCGCCGCGGATCGAGACGATGACCATCCCGACCGACAAGATCCGCGAAGTGATCGGTTCGGGCGGCAAAGTGATCCGCGAGATCGTCGAACTGTCCGGCGCCAAGGTCGACATCAACGACGATGGTGTGATCAAGATCGCCTCGGCCAATTCCGAAGCCATCCAGAAGGCCTATGACATGATCCACTCGATCGTGGCCGAGCCGGAAGAAGGCAAGATCTACAAGGGCAAGGTCGTCAAGCTGGTCGATTTCGGCGCCTTCGTGAACTTCTTCGGCAAGCGTGACGGTCTGGTGCATGTCAGCCAGATCGCCCCGCAGCGCCTGAACCATCCCTCGGATGCGCTGAGCGAAGGTCAGGAGGTCTGGGTCAAGCTCTTGGGCTTCGACGATCGCGGCAAGGTGCGGCTGGCGATGAAGGTCGTCAATCAGGAGACCGGCAAAGAGATCAAGGAAGAGGCCGAAGCGTAAGCTTCACTTTTCCGACACCTGGACGGCCCCGGACGCAATTCCGGGGCCGTTTTCGTCGAAAGTGATGCCTTGCTGCCACGGGCGGCCCCTGATGCCTGCGCAGGGCGGGGAACTGGGGCATATTTGCTGCATAATTCCCGAAAGATGGCGATTCGGGCCCGGGGTCATGCCTGTGCGCCGGTCCAGATCAGGGAGTGGAAGATGACATCGAGACGTGAGTTCCTGCTTGCCGCAGGCGCAGCTTCGGCGACGCTGGCCTTTCCGGCCCTGGCGCAGGCCCCCGCAGACTGGGTGATGCCCGAAGCGTGGACCCCGGCCATCGTACGGATATCCAGCGATACCGAACCGGGGCGCATCCATGTCGTGCCGCAGACCTTCAGCCTTTACCTGACGCTCGGCGATCGCCGCGCGATCCGCTATTTTGTGGGGATCGGGCGCGGTGGTCTTTACGAGGCAGGCACATTCCACCTGGGCGCCAAGAAGGAATGGCCGACCTGGCGCCCGACCGACGAGATGATCGCCCGCAATCCCGCCGCCTACGCAAAGTATGCCGATGTCATGCCGGGCGGCCCGGGCAACCCCTTGGGCTCACGCGCGCTGTATCTTTTCACGCCGCAGAAGGGCGACACATTCCTGCGCATCCACGGCACCACCGATCCCTGGACCATCGGCACCGCCGTTTCGAACGGCTGCGTGCGGCTGGTGAATTCGCATGTCGAGGACCTCTACACCCGCGTCGCCATCGGCGCGCCGATCGTGTTGCATCCGAAGGATCCGGGCACCTGAGGGCAGGGGATGCGGTTGCGGACTGTCTGGGCCTGTAACGCGGCTGCGACCCACGCCCGCCACATCTGATCATTCCAGGTCGATCCGACCGTGACAGCTGTCAAGCAATTGCTGATAGGTCGTCTGGGTGCTTGGCCCGATGCTGGTTGCCCTGATCCGGCGCAGCACCGCAAGAGCATAGGGTGGGGTTTCACCCCACGGTTCGAGGCGGCACGGGGAGAGTTTGGGCCGGGTTGTCAGATTGGACAAGTGGTGCGGTGAAACCCCACCCTATGGCTTGCTGGACCGACTGTTCGAATAGGGCAGGTCATGCCGCGTGAAACGCGGGTTCCTCCACCGTTGTGCAGAGTAGGCAGTTGCGGCGGATGTCATCTCGGGCAATCGGGGCCGTTCATGATGGGTAGGGCGGGCTTCAGCCCGCCATCGCGGGCAGTGGCGGGCTGACGCCCACCCTGCGGGTTTCTTTACGGTCACTCCAGAGGCCGCGCATGACGTCAGCCGCTGCCGCCAGCAGACCGCCACACCCGCCACCCTGTCATCCCCGACCTGATTCGGGATCGCCCGCCACAGGCGC
>JBBKVJ010000302.1:0-2784 GCA_037968375.1 Paracoccaceae bacterium
GTTCTTGATCCCGCGTTGCTGCGTCCCGGTCGCTTTGACCGGCAAGTGCAGGTGCCGAACCCCGACATCAAGGGCCGCGACAAGATCCTGCATGTGCATTCCCGCAAGGTGCCGCTGGGCCCCGATGTCGATCTGCGCATTATTGCGCGCGGCACGCCCGGTTTCTCGGGCGCCGATCTGGCGAACCTGGTGAACGAGGCGGCACTGAATGCCGCGCGAATCGGGCGCCGGTTTGTCACGATGGAGGATTTCGAGAACGCCAAGGATAAGGTCATGATGGGCGCCGAGCGTCGGTCGATGGTGATGTCCGAGGATGAGAAAAAGCTGACCGCCTATCACGAGGCCGGGCACGCCGTTGTCGGGCTGAATGTGCCGCAGCACGATCCGATCCACAAAGCGACGATCATCCCGCGCGGACGTGCGCTGGGTCTGGTGCTGTCGCTGCCCGAACGCGATCAGCTTAGTGTGACGTTTACCAAGTATACGTCCAAGATCGCCATGGCGATGGGGGGCAAGGTGGCCGAAGAGCTGATTTTCGGCAAAGAAAATGTCACGTCGGGGGCAGCGTCGGATATCCAACAGGTGTCCAAAATCGCCCGAGCGATGGTTACTCAGTTTGGATTTTCCGATCAGCTGGGCAACATCGACTACGCCAATGAGCAGCAAAGCTATCTTGGGACCTATCAGGGTGGTTCGGCGATTTCGGTGGAAAGTCAGCAGAAGATCGATGCCGAAGTACGGCGGATCGTTGATGAGGGCTATGAAACCGCTAAGCGCATCCTGACCGAAAAGTCCGAGGATCTGCACCGACTGGCGCAGGGCTTGTTAGAATATGAGACGCTGACGGGCGATGAGATCAAGCGGGTCATTTCGGGTGAAGCGCTGAATCGCGGCGATGACGACGATAACCAGTCGGACAAGGGCGACACGCCCAGCCTGACCGCGATTCCGAAGACCAAGCCAAAGCCCAAGGGCGATAGCGGGCTAGAGCCCGAGCCAAGCGCCTGATCTGGCAGCCTGAAGAATTGGAAAGCCCCGCAGTCGAAGGACGCGGGGCTTTTTCGCGTTTGGGGATTGGCAGAGTTTTGGGTTGTTGCGCCGGGCCGATGTCTCCATGACGTGCTTGACTAGAAATGGAGCTATCCGTCATGCCCGCGTTGATCAAAACCAGTTTTTCGGGAACGATTGCATGGCTGGGCCGGGTGCCGGACCGCGATGCATCGCTTCGATCAAGGCCATTGACCAAGGTTATGGCCCGGTTTGCCGGCATTGAAGGCGAGGCCCATGGCGGGCTGACGCGGCCGTCCTGTTCGCGCGTGATCACCCAGTATTCCCGCGATACCGAAATACGCAACGTGCGCCAGCTTGCCATCGTATCGGTCGAGGAATTGGCGGAGATTGCGGCGGGGATCGGGGTTAAGCAGATGGATCCGGCGTGGCTGGGTGCGTCGATGGTGATTTCCGGCATCCCCGATTTCACGCACATTCCGCCAAGTGCGCGCCTGCAATCGACAAGCGGTGCGACGCTGGTTGTGGATATGGAAAATCGGCCCTGTCATCTGCCCGCCCCAGTGATCAACGAGGACGCGCCGGGGGCGGGCGCCAAGTTCAAGGCTGCGGCCAAGGATCGTCGTGGCGTGACGGCCTGGGTGGAACGCGAAGGGCTTTTGCGCATCGGTGACGCGGTTTCCGTCCACATCCCCGATCAGCGCGGGTGGCAGCCGGATTAGGCGGCCCGTCCCGGCATCGGGATGACTTGCGGCACCGGGCCAGTCAGAACTGCCCGGGCTTCGCGTCGCATCAGGCCTATGATCACAGGATCAGTGCAACGCAATCCGCCGGTGTAAGTGCCGAAGGCGGGCATGATTGCCCGGTCACTATCGTACAGGAAACACGGGCGTGTGACCTGGCGTCCGCGTGCGTTGATCGATGCTTTGGGATGGTAATGGCCCGAAATCTCGCCGCTGGCGCCGGGGCGGGCGATGTGACGGAACGTCAGCGGCGCGATCTGCAACTCGGCAAGGTGGGTGCCCGCCAGGGCGACGGGGCCGGGGTCGTGGTTGCCCTCGATCCAGACCCATCGCCGCCCGGCCATTAGCCGTGTTAGCCACAAAACCGCGTCTTCTTGCAGGCTTTCGGCGGCGGCGCGGTCGTCGAAGCTGTCGCCAAGGCAGATCACGCTTCGCGGGCCAAGGGCCGCGATTTCGGCGTCAAGCCGGGTCAGGGTGTCACGGGTTTCATAGGGTGGCAGCATGGTGCCGCCGTTGCGCGCGATGCGCTCGGCCTTGCCCAAATGCAGGTCGGATACGATCAGCACCGATTGGTCGGGCCACCACAGCGCGCCGGTGGCGCGGGCGTGCAACGGGATACCGGCAAGGGTGAACGGGTGGCTGTTCATGCAATGTTCTAGGCAGTTTAACGGTGGGTTGGCAAGCGTTTAGGTCAGGCCTGCCTCGGCCATCAGGCGTTCAGCTTCTTCGGCAATCAGGCGTTCGGTCGCCATGCCGTCCACCGGAACGCGGCCCATTTCAAGCAGCATCGGCGCTGCCAGCGGGCTGACACGATCCAGGGTGATGTGATCAACGCGGCCCCGCGTGCGCGCCAGCATGTCCTCGATCCGGCCATAGTCGACCAGCCCTTTCAGCGCCTCTTCGCGGGTGATTTGCATCAGCACGTGGTCGGGGTCGTATTTGCGCAGGGTGTCGTAAAGGATGTCCGAGGAAAACGTGGCCTGCCGCCCGGATTTCGTCTTGCCGGGCATGCGCCGGTCAATGAGGCCAGAGA
>JBBKVJ010000303.1:0-3993 GCA_037968375.1 Paracoccaceae bacterium
AGGATCGGCGGGCTGAGTATGTCACGGGTGAAGATCGCGACGCCGCGCGCCCGGGCAATCGCCACCAGCACCAGAAATCCGCCGGCACCGATCATCATCAGCAACTGACCCACCGGCAGCGTCGCCGAGGCGCGCTTGATGATCGCATCCTCAAGCGCGAACAGCGCCATCGACCCGACCATCAGAAGGCTGGCGCGAAAGTTGTCCAACCCGGTCAGTTGCCAGATTTCTTCACCGGAACGCCGTACAGCTCCAGCTTGTGGCCCTGCAGCCGATACCCCAGCCGCCGTGCGATCTTGTCCTGCAGGGCCTCGATCTCGGGATCGACGAACTCGATCACCTGACCCGTCGTGACGTCGATCAGATGGTCATGATGCTCGCGCTCGGCATCCTCGTAGCGCGCCCGCCCGTCGCCAAACTCGACCCGGTCCAGTATCCCCGCTTCGTCGAACAGCTTGACCGTGCGGTAAACGGTGGCGAGCGAGATCTTCGGGTCGATCGCCGCGGCGCGGGCGTAAAGCTCCTCAACCGCGGGATGGTCGTCAGCCGCTTCCAGAACCTGCGCGATGACGCGGCGCTGGCCGGTCAATCTGAGGCCTCTGGCCTCACAACGCTGAAGGATTGGTTTCGACATATCTCTCGGTGGCCCCGGTCGAATGGCATTAGGCAGGCTTACCCCGATCCGGGCGGCAGTTCCAGCCAGCTTGCGCCTTTCAACCCGCCTCGGGCGCGGTCATGCAGACGCGGCCCGCGACGGGTCTCAGATGCACATCGCCGTCACGTTCTTCGAACAGTGCAGGCGGGGTCGGGCCGCCCGGGGCAAAGACAACACCTGTCGCGCCATCGAGGATCAGCGTCAGCGTGCTGCCGGGGCCGCAGTCTTCGGGCAGCGGGCGCGGCAGATCGGGCAAGGTGAACGACAGACGCAGGGTGCCGGTGTCGAAGCGCCCGCAGATGCGGGTGCGGGTGCAATCCAGCTCGTCCGAATCGATCCGCAGGGTCACCACGGCACCGCGTTCGGCATGGACCCAGATGTCGCCGACACTGTCCGGCAGGGCCCGCCCGCCGATCCGCAGGATATCGCCATCGTCGATCTCGGCATAGGCGACGGTGCGCGCCCGCCCCGGTGCGGGCTGCATCGCCAGAAAACCGATCTCGCCGCTGCTTTGAAACTCGTTATCGACATCGCGTGGCCGGGCGCTGATCCACATCCGGTGCAACTCGCCCACCTTGTTGCGCCACTCGCCGGTGCTGATCACGGCAAAGGCAGTGACATCCTGGAACGACACGCGGACCGTGTCGGGCCCGACAGGCGCCCCATGCTGGGCGGCCCTGAGACCGCGTGTATCGACCCGGGTCAGGGCATGTGCGGTCGCCGCGACACCGCAGAGGATGGCAAAAACGCCAAGGCATTTAAGAATGTTCATGTCTGACCTCAGCGTTGGAACCGTCAGGATGGGGGTGGCTGCACCCTAGCATGGCAAGTGCATTCTCCCAACGCCCGGCCCGGATCAGAACCACTTCAGCCAGCGAAACACCAGCCAGAGCGCGATGCCAAGGACAACGGTGGCGCCCGCGAGCGTATGGAACGCAAATGGCCAGTCGGTGCCGGGCATGCCGGCGACGTTGACGCCAAAAAGGCCGGTCAGAAACCCCAGCGGCAGAAAGATCGCGGCGACGACCGACAGCACGAAGCCCTGCTTGCCGATCCGGCCCGCATGAAGGCTGTCGACATGGGCGCGCAAGCTGGCCAGCCGGTCGCGCGTCGCGTCCAGTTCCTCGACCAGCCGCAGGCCCCGGTTCGCGACCTCGCGCAGCTCGTAGCGTTCTGCCGGTCCGATCAGCGGCGTCTCGATGCTGGCCAACCGCGACAGTGCCTCGCGCTGCGGGGCGATGTGGCGGCGCAGCTTGATGATCGAGCGTGCCAACTGGCCGATCTGGCGTTCGCCGGTGCCCACCGCATCGGGCTGGTCGTCCAGCAGCACCTCTTCGATCTCGTCGGTGGTTTCCTCGCGCGCTGCCGAAACCTCTTCGATCTTGCCGGTCATCAGCCCTGCCAGCCGGGCGATGAACGCCGCCGGGTTCAACGGGGCTGTGCCCGAGGTGATCTCGTCACGCACCTCATCAAGGGCAAAGAGGCGTCTTTGCCGGGTGGTCACGACCAGACCGTCAGCCGCCCAAAGCCGGATCGACACCATATCCTCGGTCTCGGCGCCGGGGTTGAAGTTGATGCCCCGCAGCGACACCAAGAGCCCGCCCTCCATCGCCTCGCAGCGGGGCCGGGTCTCGACCTGAACCAGTGCCGCGCGCACCGGCACCGGCAGATGTTCGGTGGCCCAAAGGACAAAGCCCGCATCGGTCCGGTCGCAATGCAGCCAGCGCCAGGTGGCACCGGTGCCCGGTGCGGCGGCGGGCCAGGGTTCGGTCAGGGGGACTGCCGTTCCATCAGGACGGATATCGAAGGCGGAAATGGGGGAAAGGGTGCGGATCGTGCTCACTCCAGCAACTCCGGCTCGCGCCCGATGCGGCGCGCCAAGGGCGCCACGGTCAGGCCCTGCACGATGATCGAAAAGACCACGATCACATAGGTTGCGGTCAGGATCAGCGGTTTCCATTCCGACGGCGGCAGTGACAAAGCCAGCGCCACCGAGATGCCGCCCTTCAGGCCGCCCCAGGTCATGATCCGGATCGTGCCGGTGTCGAAGGTCTGGAACGGGCGGAGAAGCAGGATCGGGATTGCCACCGCCGTCAACCTGCCGAACAGCGCCAGGGCGATGCCGCCGGCCAGTGCGGGCAGCCAGCCGGCCTCGAAGGTCAGGGCAAAGACCTCAACCCCGATCAGCAGGAACAGGATCGCGTTCAGGATCTCGTCGACCATCTTCCAGAACGCATCAACATGGTCGCGCGTCGTTTCGCTCATCCCGTCGCGCATGCCGATATGGCCGATGAAAAGGCCCGCCACCACCGCCATGATCGGCGCCGAGACATGCAGGGCGATGGCAAGTTCGTAGCCGCCGAAGGCCAGCGCGAGGGTCAGCAGCACCTCAAGCGCGTAGTCGTCGATCCGCCGCATCACCCGGAAGGTCAGCCAGCCGAGTGCGGCACCCAGAAATGCACCACCCCCCGCCTCTTGCACAAACAGCGTCGCCACGCCCAAAACGCCGCTTTCAGCATGGTCCCCGGCCTGCGGAAAGGCGAGGCCGACCAAGATCAGGAACACCACATAGGCGACGCCGTCGTTGAACAGGCTTTCGCCCGCGATCTTGGTTTCCAGCGAGCGGGTCAGATTGGCCTCGCGCAAGACACCTAGTACCGCGACCGGATCGGTGGGCGAGACGATGGCGCCAAAGACCAGCGCCGCCAACAGCGGCATCCCGGTCAGCCAGGAAAAGCCGACGCCGATCACTGCGACCGACAGCGCCACCCCCATCGTCGCCATGACCAGGACGACCAGCGCCTCGGCGCGCAACTCGTCCAATTTGACATGCAAGGCGCCGGCGAAGAGGAGGAGGCCCAGCATGCCCTCCAGAAGTGCGTTGGAGAACTCGATTTCGGCCACGAAGTCGCGCAGCGTCGCCTCGATGCCAAGCGCTGGCCACAGCCAGTCGACGCCCAGTGCGGCTAGTGCCGCCAACAGTGCGACAACGAGGATGCCGATTGCCTGCGGCAGCTTCAGGACAAGGTAGTTGACCGCGCCAAAGACCGCAGCCAGCACGATCAGAAGCGAGGCGATCTGCAGGATGTTCATCGCGCTGTCCCGTCGGTTTTCCGCCTCCTAGCACGGGGCGTGCGATCTTGACAGCGCAGGGGCGGGTATAGGCGGCCTGCCGGAATGGAGCCGGCAAGGTCATTGACGCACGCCCGCTCTGGTCCGCGCGCCGCGAGGTGCCGCCTGTGCCCGCATGTGTTCAGCCGATGCGGGCTGCCCCCGTCGGCGCGGCTTGGGTGGTCATCGCGGGCGGCAGCCGCCCCTTCAGCCGGGCAGCCGCACGT
>JBBKVJ010000304.1:0-2958 GCA_037968375.1 Paracoccaceae bacterium
AACCTCGGGCGACATGGCCAGCCAGGGGGTCGCCAGCTTTATCTGGTTCGTCGCGGTCCTCTCGACCGCCGTCGGCCTGATCAACCTTTTCCCGATCCCGGTGCTGGATGGCGGCCATCTGGTGTTCCATGCCTACGAGGCCGTCGCCCGCCGTCCGCCCTCGGAACGCGCGCTGAAGGTGATGATGGGCACCGGGCTGTTCGTGATCCTCGGCCTGATGGTATTTGCGCTGACCAACGATCTTTTCTGCCCCTGATCCGGCGCGCCCGGCGCCGGACGCCCGGCAAGGCTTGACGCCCGCCCGCACAAGCCGGAAGCTGGCGCGCAAGGGCAGGGGTCTCGGGCGCAGGTGTCGCGCGGGTCTCGATGGGAGTAGCGATGGAACCGGACAGTGGTGGATTGCGCGGTCTCCTGTTGCTGCTCAAACTCAATTCCGACAGGATTCTCTACGTCGCAACGGTGGCTTTCGCGCTGGCCGCAGGCGCGTTTCTGGGATCGCTCTTTCTGAAGTGACCGGCCAGAGGCGGAATTGCGGCGAAAAGACCGTCTGACGTTTTGACATTGCCCTGCGAATCCCGGTAGTCAGGATGAAAATGACGGCGGTAGACTTGTAGGATGGGGGATATCATGGCGGAAGCGGCTGTTGTAGGCGCGGCGCAAGTGCGCACGCGTTCCTGGCTGATGCGCTCTCTTTTCCTCGTTCTGATCGCGGCCGCCTGCCTTGTCGCGTTCGCGTCGGGCCGTGCCGAGGCGCAGACCTACCGGTTTGATTCGGTCGCCGTCGAAGGCACCCAGCGGATCGAGCCCGGCACCGTGCTGTCCTATGCTGCAATTCCGCGTGGCGAGGCGATCAGCGCCGGTCAGTTGAACGCGGCCTACCAGCGCGTGCTGGGCTCGGGCCTGTTCGAGACCGTCGACATGATCCCGCAGGGCAACCGCCTGACGATCCGGGTTTCGGAATTTCCGACGATCAACACCGTGGCCTTCGAAGGCAACCGCCGCATCGACGATGAGGCACTTGCCGCCATCGTCCGCTCGCAGGCACGCCGGGTCTACAGCCCGACGACCGCCGAACAGGACGCCGCCACGATCACCGAGGCCTATGGCCAGGCTGGCCGCTTTGCCGGCACGGTGCGGCCCAAGATCATCCGCCGGACCGACAACCGCGTCGATCTGATCTTCGAGATCGTCGAGGGCCGGGTGACCGAAATCGAGCGGATTTCATTCGTCGGCAACCGCGCCTATTCCGACCGGCGCCTGCGCAACATCATGGAAACCAAGCAGGCCGGCCTGTTGCGCCAGATCATCCAGCGCGACACCTACGTTGCCGACCGGCTTGAGTTCGACAAGCAGGTGCTGGCCGATTTCTACACCTCGCGCGGCTATGTCGATTTCCAGATCCTGTCGGTGACCTCCGAAGTGACGCGCGGTCGCGACGCCTTCTTCATCACTTTCAACATCCGCGAGGGCCAACAGTTCCGCTTTGGCGAGATCACCGCATCAAGCGACCTGTCCGAGATCGACGTTGCCGCCTATCAGGACTCGCTGCGTGTTCGTCGGGGCGGGGTCTATTCGCCGTCGATCGTCGATGCCAACATCGCGCGGCTCGAGACCCTCGCGCTGCGACAGGGCCTCGATTTCATCCGGGTCGAGCCGCGCATCACCCGCAACGACCGCGACCTGACGCTGGATATCGATTTCGCCGTGGTGCGCGGGCCGCGCATTTTCGTCGAGCGCATCGATATCGAGGGCAACGCCACCACCGTTGACCGGGTGATCCGGAACCGGTTCCGGACCGTCGAAGGCGATCCGTTCAACCCACGCGAAATCCGCGAAAGCGCCGAGCGTATCCGGGCGCTGGGCTTCTTCTCGAAGGCCGATGTCGAGGCGCGCGAAGGCTCGACCCCGGAACAGGTGATCGTCGACGTGAACGTGGAAGAGCAGCCCACCGGCTCGCTGTCGTTCGGCCTCAGCTACTCGGTGTCGTCTGGTGCCGCCTATGCGGTGAACTTCCAGGAAACGAACTTTCTCGGGCGCGGTCAGACGCTGGCATTTTCCTTCGATACCGGTTCGACCACCGCGAACACCAGCCTGACCTTCATCGAGCCGATGTTTCTCGGCCGCGATCTGAGTTTCCGCTTCAATGCCTTCTACCGCGAAAGCGACAACGATTTCGCGCGCTACTCGACGCGGGTTGGCGGCGCTTCGATCGGCCTGGGTTTCCCGGCGGGCGAGAATACACGGATCGGGGTGACCGGCGGTGTGCGGTTCGACTCGCTGTTCAACGTGTCCGAGAATTCCTCGCCAATCCTCGCGCGTGAAGAGGAGGTTGGCGACCGCTACCTGGGCTTTGTTGGTCTGAACTATACCTACGACCTGCGCGGCGGCGGTCTTGATCCCAATCGTGGCGTGCTGCTGCGCTTCGGCACCGAGCTTTACGGCGGCGATGCGAGCTATCTCAAGACCAGCCTCACCGCCATCGCCGAAACTCGGGTCTGGAACGAAGAGGTTGGTCTCAGGGCCAGCCTCGAAGGCGGGATCCTGACCATGATCGACGGCACATCGCGCGTCACCGACCGCTACTTTGGCAACGAGATGCGCGGGTTTGAGCCGCGCGGCATCGGCCCGCGCGACCTGAGTGCCGAAAACGATGACCCGCTGGGCGGCAACTATTTCGTCATCGCCAAGCTCGAGGCCGGTTTCCCGCTGGGTCTGCCCGAGGAATATGGCATCACCGGCGGCCTGTTTCTGGACGTGGGCACCGTCTGGGGGCTTGAGGATACCGCCGGTGGCACCGCGACGGATTGCCTGGCGGGCGAAAGCATGTGCCCGGTCGACGATGGCATCCACTGGCGCGCTGCGGCCGGGTTCTCGATCTTCTGGGACACTGCGCTTGGTCCGTTGCGGTTCAACTTCTCGCGGCCGCTGATGAAGCAAGAATACGACAGGGAACAGAAT
>JBBKVJ010000305.1:0-3887 GCA_037968375.1 Paracoccaceae bacterium
GGGGCCGTCCGCATCGGCATAAGGCGCCTTGCGATCCGTCGGCGGCGGCGCGTCGCCGGGTTTCGCATCGGGGCGAATCTCATCGCGGCGGCGCACGCGGATCGCCCCCTCGCCGACAATTTCATAGCGGTTCAGCAAGGCCGCGCGGTCGTCATAGATCGCCTCGAACCGTTCGGCCAGCCTGTCCAGCAGCGCCTCGGCACCGCTTGATACCCATAGCGGCGAGGCCTCGTCCTCGGCCAGTTCGGCCTTGGCACGCACCGCATCGGGTGTCGCCATGAACAGCACATTGTCAAAGAACTCTGCCGTCTCGCGCTTCATCCGGCGCCCGACCTTTTCGCGGTCGCTGTCGGTCAGCAGCTTGTCGGCGCGGGTCACCACCAGAATGCTGTGCTTGCGCAACCGCTCGGGTAGCGAACTCCAGGCGCCGCGCTCGGTCTCGCGCCAGGCCTGGGTGGCACTTGTGCACCACAGCACCATGTTCGCCTGACCGGCGGCAAAGCGCCACGATTCCACCGCCAGATTCGGGTCGGAAATCCCCGGCGTGTCGATGATATCGCAATGCTCCAGAATTTCCGAATTGGCATAAATGCGAATGAAACGGGCGGACATCGGCACCTTGCGAATGTCGGCATTCTCCAGCGGATGGGTCGCACCATCCTCGTCAACCCAGTGCGAGCCGCCGGTCCCGTGCGAGAACCAGACCGGTGGCAGTTCGGTCGCCGTCGCCCGTGTCGGCAACAAGTCATCCTCGATCAGGAAATTCAGCAACGTCGATTTCCCGGCACTGAATTCACCCATCAGGGCGACGCAGGGGCGCCGTTCGGACCAGCGCTTCAGCCGGGCGTAATGTCCTGCCGAGACCTTGCGGTGCTCGTCATCGATCCGATCATAGGCCATGTCCTGCCCTTTCCTTAGCTACGGGCGGCGGTGGCAGGTTCAGCCCCGCTGCCGTCAAGTGCCGCCAGCGCAATTTCCAGAAGTGCGGTCTTTTCGCTCCGCTCGGTCTCGCCCACGGCAGCGTTAAGCTTGGCCTCGTCGACGGTGCCGCTTTTTGCGATATCGGCCAGCGCCTCGCTGTGGTCTTCCAGGAACTCCGAAAGGGTCAGCCTAAGCGCCTCGTTCACGGCATTGACCTGCTGCTCTTCGATTTCTTTCACGATCGCCGAAGTCTCGGACGCGATCAGCGAGCGGTATTCGCCGGCAAATGCCTCGGCACCCCGGCGCGACCGCACCCAGCGCTTCCACCACGACGCCTGCAGATCGACAACGATGGTCTTGCCGATCGCCACCGGCGGCGGCACCGCAGGCGCCATTGGCGCCTCAAGACGCAGTTCCTTGGCCGGATCGCCCAGAAGGTCCTTGTAGACCTCCAGCATCTCACGCGCGGCGCGCGTCAGAACCGTCTGCGCCAGGGCGCGCGTGGCGCGGGCAAAGTTGAGATACGCCACGCGCAGCTGCATCCGCAGCCGCATCGGGTCGCATTCCCACTGGCCTTCGGGGCCATAGATCTGGATATGCTGCACCATCGCGGCCACCGTACTGTCGACGAAGGCGTCATTCGCCACCTTCATCCGGCCGCGCAGCTCGGTCAGGATCGCATTTGCCTCGCGGTCCAGTTCGGTCTGCAGCGTTCGGACCATCGCCGTGGTTCGCGATTTGACCTCGCTCGCCGACATCTGCACCGAGGCGCGACCGTCGAAATGCACCGACCCCGCCATGTTCGCCGCCAGCGATTGCGCAACGATGTTCTTCACCTGCTTGCGCGCCTTTTGCAACGTGCGCAGGCCCGAGCCTTCGGCGACCCGGTCGCCGATCGCATGCAGCAGCGTCGGCAGGCCCGACAGCTTCCAGGCATAGGCAACCGGATCATCGGTCTTCTCGATCTTGGCCGCCGTCGCCCAGTCGAACAACGTGTCGATACTAGCCTTCGACAGATCGTCCAGCCTGTGGTTCAGCGCCGCCTCGGCCCATTTCGCGCTGCCAAAGACGATGTCGGCGGTGCCGCCGACGCCGTGACGGCTTAGCGTTGCGGTCAGCGATTCCCTGATCTCGGCCACCTGGGTCGAGGGCTTTTCCAACTCGTCGATGCGATTGACGAAGATCACCACCTGCCGCTTCTCAAGCGTTGACAGAAGTCGGATCAACGCCAGGTCAACGGTGTTCAGCGCCTGGTTGGCCGACAGAACCACGACACACAATTCGGTGTTGCGTACGACGCGCAGCGTGATCTGCTCGCGCATCAGGAACGGGTCGTTCACGCCGGGGGTGTCCTGCATCGACAGGGCCATCGGATATTGCGGCAGGTCGAGGTAAAGATCGGCCGAGCGCGTCAGATCGGCGAACCGGCCCTGCTTGTTGGTCAACAGCTCCGGGTCATCGGGATCGCCGAGGCAGACATAACGCTCGATCAGCGGTGTATCGAGCTGGTCATAGGCGTGACGCTGACCCAGCAGCAGTTCGAAATTCTTGCCCAGCCGGTCCTGCGTCTTCTTGCGCACTTCCAAAATCTGGCGCTCGATCTCGCGCAATTCGTCCGCTGCACCGGCACGGCCCGCCATCTCGCCCAACCGGCCGCCGCCCCGTACCAGACGGTCCCATTCGCCGCGATCGAAGAACCGGAATTCGGCCCGGGTATTGTTCGGCGCAGGCTTGTTCAGGTGCAGCGTCGTGACGACCGAGGTCCAGGGGTTCACATCCGACGGCAACAGCCCCGGCGCACCTGCCAGCACGTTGATCAGCGCGGTCTTGCCGGCCTTCACCTGGCCGACAATGGTGACCGTGGCCGAGAAGTCGTTCAGCTGCGCCTCGATCACCTGCATCCGCCTGACCGAACGATCGTCGAGCGTCCCGTCAAGCTTTGACATCAACCCGCGCAACTCGTCGAATTGCGCTCGGATTCGCGCCAGCGGCTCGGTGCCCATCTTCAACAGCGGGCTGTCAGACGCCTTTACGCCCGTGATGACCTTGTCATCGCTCGCAACATCGATCTGCGGCTGGTCCTGCATGTTTCGTTCCCACCTTTTGTCGTCCATAGTCGGGCTGCCCGCACTACGCGGTCAGCGCGTCTGCCCCGGCCTCGGCCCCGGAATTGCGTATCTCATTCGTCATCTCCGGCACCGGCGCTGTAAAAGACGCAGCAATATCAGCCAGTTCCTGCGTTACCCTTAACGCCGCCACGGCCAGGCCGCAGCCCGCCGCGTCAAGCCCGGCCTCGGTGCCCGACGGCTGAACCAAAACGGCAAACCGGCGAAAGCCATCGTCCTGCCGCAGATCGACCAGCGCGAAATGCTCGCGATTGCGCAACGTCTCGTCGCGGCCCAGCGTCCAGTCCCGGTCGGCGATCAGGGTTTCGCCCAGATCGTCATGTTCGATCAACAGACAGGTGCCGCGGCCGCCCGAATTGTCGCCAAGCTGTGACAATGCGCGCGACAACGCCGACGACGGGCGCATCATCGCGCTTTCGATCGTGTCGAGGCAGGCATCAGGCAACTTCATCCCGCAACTCCCCAAACCGATCCCGTGGCTTACGGCGCTCCTGCCGCAGGTCGAAATCGGAGCGCTCAGCATCGGCCAGGATCGAACCGATTCTAAGAGAAATCTCCGATATTGCCGCAGTTTAGGCCGCGATCCGCGCAGTTGTTTGTTTGGAATCGAGCGCAAATGAGGCAAAACGACCTGCACAATTCAGCAATCCCGCAACAACCAGAGTGCTGATTCGTCGTCGTTCCGGCCTGCGGACCAGCACCCTGCATACCCCACAGACCGCGTTATTGCTACTGCCGAGGGCAGATCTGGTTAGCCGAATATTGCCGATTGAGATCCCGACGTTTCAAAGGCTTGCCGCATCCGCCGCGCACCTGCATGTCGGCCGCCTGGCGGATTAG
>JBBKVJ010000306.1:0-9798 GCA_037968375.1 Paracoccaceae bacterium
CTGGGTCGGGGAAGGTCAGGCGCGGCAGATCGGCGCCAGCGAACGTGGGGGCGGCGATGGCGATCAGGGCGGCGATCAGGGCGGCGATCAGGGTGGTGGTGAGGAGGCTTCGTGATGGCTGAGTCATGGCATGATTCCATACTGAACGGTGCGGTATGGAAATAGCTAAACCGATCGGTTCAGATATTCAAGCCCGAAGACTTCTGTCATACCAGATCGGGGTTGAAACTCGCCGCGTCGCCACTAGTCTGGAACCATTCTAAAATCGGAGCCTGACCATGATCCCCGGAGTCCCCTCGCGCCGACGCTTTCGCGACCTTTCCGAACAGGAGGTGCTGGCGCTGGCGATCTCGTCCGAGGAGGACGATGCGCGCATCTACCGATCCTATGCCGAGCGGTTGCGCGGCGATTTCCCCGGCTCGTCGGCGGTTTTCAATGGCATGGCGTTGGAGGAAGACGACCACCGCCGCCGCCTGATCGACCTGCACAAGAAGCGCTTTGGCGAGGTGATCCCGCTGATCCGGCGTGAGCATGTTTCGGGGTTCTACGCTCGTCGTCCGGTCTGGTTGATCGAGAACCTCAAGCTGGAGCGTATCCGTGAAGAGGCTTCGGGGATGGAGGCGGATGCGGCACGGTTCTATCGCACCGCCGCCGCCGCCACTTCGGATGCCGACACCCGCAAGCTCTTGGGTGATCTGGCCGCCGCCGAGGCCGGTCATGGCAAACGCGCCGACGAGTTAGAGGCCGAACATCTGGGCGACGCGGTGCGCGAGACCGAGGACAGCGCCGCCAAGCGCCAGTTTTTGCTGACCTGGGTGCAGCCGGGGTTGGCCGGGCTGATGGACGGATCGGTCTCGACGCTGGCGCCGATCTTTGCCGTAGCCTTTGCGACGCAGGACACTTGGACGACGTTTCTGGTGGGTCTTGCCGCCTCGATCGGCGCGGGCATCTCGATGGGCTTTACCGAGGTAGCCTCGGACGATGGCGTGCTGTCGGGTCGCGGCTCGCCGATCAAGCGCGGGATTTCAGCGGGGGTGATGACCACGCTGGGCGGGCTTGGCCATGCTCTGCCCTATCTGATCACCGATTTCTGGACCGCGACAATCACCGCGATCATCGTCGTCTTCATCGAGTTGTGGGCCATCGTCTGGATCCAGAACCGGTTCATGGACACGCCGTTTCTGCGCGCAACGTTTCAGGTGGTGCTGGGCGGGGCGCTGGTTTTCGCGGCTGGCGTTCTGATCGGCGGCGGCTAGGCTGCCGGTTTCTTGTTGTTCCGACTACGCGCGCGGCAGGTATTGATCTTTGCCGCTGCGCCGCTGACTTTCGGGAGCCTCCGGCGGACATATTTATACCAAAATGAAAGGCGGGCCAGATGAAGACGATTTCCGAGAACCGAGCGTTCGGTGGGGTTCAGGGCGTCTATGCGCATGCCTCCGAGGCGACTGGCACCGAGATGACATTTGGGCTGTTCCTGCCGCCCGAGGCCAAGACCGGGCCGGTGCCAGTGCTTTGGTATCTTTCTGGCCTCACCTGCACGCATGAGAATGCGATGGTGAAGGCGGGGGCCCAAGGCTGGGCGGCGGAGGCGGGAATGGCGCTGGTTTTTCCCGATACCTCGCCGAGGGGCGAGGGCGTGGCCGATCATGAAGACTATGATCTCGGGCAGGGCGCGGGGTTCTACGTCAACGCGACCGAGGCGCCCTGGGCGCCGCAGTTCCGGATGTGGGATTATCTGGCCGACGAGTTGCCGCGTGTGATCTTCAACGGCTTCCCGCTTGATGAGGCGCGCCAGGCGATCACCGGGCATTCGATGGGTGGTCATGGCGCGCTGACACTGGCGATGCGGGCTGCGGGGCGGTTTGCCTCGGTGTCGGCCTTTGCGCCGATTGCGCATCCGACCATGTCGGACTGGGGGCGCAAGCAGTTTGCGGCCTATCTGGGGCCGGATGAGGATATCTGGGCGCCGCATGATGCGACGCTGCTGATGCGCGCGGGCGGGTTTGCTGGCGAGGTGCTGGTCGATCAGGGGACCGAGGATCAGTTCCTTGATCTTCTCAAGCCCGAGGCGCTGGCCGAGGCGATGGCGGCGCGGCGGCAGCCAGGTGCTGTGCGGATGCAGGCGGGCCATGACCACAGCTATTTCTTCGTCGCGTCGTTCATGGAAGAGCATGTCGCCTTTCATGCCCGTGCACTGGGCCTCTGACATGGCGGTCTATGTCGATGCCGATGCCTGCCCGGTAAAGGCCGAGGCCGAAAAGGTGGCGACGCGGCATGGTGTGCGAATGTTCGTCGTGTCGAACGGCGGCATGCGACCGTCGCAAAATCCGCTGGTCGAGATGGTCTATGTCGCCGACGGGCCGGATGTGGCCGACATGTGGATCGCCGAGCGCGTCGGGGCGGGCGATGTGGTGGTGACCGGCGACATTCCCCTGGCCGCGAAATGCGTGGCGGCGGGGGCGCGGGTTCTGAAACACAACGGCGAGGTGCTGAGCGATGCCAATATCGGCAACGTGCTGGCGACCCGCGATCTGATGACCGATCTGCGCGCTGCCGATCCGTTCCGGCAGGGCGGCGGGCGGCCGTTTTCCAAGGCCGATCGGTCGCGGTTTCTGGAGGCCCTGGACCGGGCACTGGTGGCGGGCAAGGCATGATCGGTGCGGTCGTCCTTGATATCGGCAACGTGCTGATCGAATGGCAGCCCGAGCGCTGGTATGATGCCAGGATCGGGGAGGCGCGGCGGCGCGCGATGTTCGCCGCCGTCGATTTGCACGCGATGAACGACCGGGTGGACCGGGGCGAGGACTTTCGGGGCGTTATCTATGAGACCGCAGACAACACGCCAGAGTTTCGCGATGAGATCAGGATGTGGCACGTCCACTGGATCGAGCTGGCGTCGCCGGTGATCCCTCGATCGGTGCGCCTGATGGGCGCGCTGCAGGCCAAGGGTATTCCGGTCTTCGCGCTCAGCAATTTCGGGATCGGCACCTTCGCGCTGGCGGTGCCGGTCTATCCGTTTCTCGCGCATTTCGACCGGGCCTTCATCTCGGGGCACCTGCGGGTGATCAAACCCGAGCCCGAAATTTACCGGATCGTCGAGGCCGAGGGCGGGGTGGCGCCCGGGCAGTTGCTGTTCACCGATGATCGCGCCGAGAATATCGCGGTGGCCAGGGCGCGCGGCTGGCAGACGCATCTGTTCGACGGCCCCGGGGATTGGGCGCGGCGCCTGGTTTCCGAGGGATTATTGACCGAAAGCGAGGCAGCATGACGCCAAAATTCATTTCTTTCGATGACGGCGAGGCGCGGCTCGACTGGCTGGAACTGACCGATGCGCTGGCCGAGGGGCATCGCCTGACGCTGTCGGGCATTGGAGATACGTTCCTCTACCGGGGCGACGATACCGTGCTCAGCCGCGCCGCTGTCATCGACGGCATGGGCGCGCTGGTGAAGACGGCGACGGTGTTTCCTGGCAACCCCGCGCAGGGCAAAGCGATGGTCAACGGTGCGGTGTGCCTGTTCTCGGACAAGACGGGCGAGTTGGACGCGCTGATAGACTTTCACCTTGTGACCAAATGGAAGACGGCGGGCGACAGCCTGTTGGCGGCGCGGCGTCTGGCCCGTCGCGATGCCGAGCACGTCCTGATCGTCGGCGCAGGCACGGTGGGGCGGTCACTGCACGAGGCCTATGGCGCGGCTTTCCCGAAGGCGCGGTTTTCGATCTGGAATCGTTCGGCGGCAGGGGCCGAGGCATTCGCGGCGGAAACCGGGGCCGAGATCGCCCCCGACCTTGAGGCTGCGGTGCGCGCCGCCGATATCGTGACCGCTGCCACGATGAGCACGCAGCCGCTGATCAAGGGCGCCTGGTTGCGCCCCGGCCAGCATATCGATCTGATCGGCGCCTATCGCCCCGACATGCGCGAGGCGGATGATGCCGCACTGCGCAAGGCACGGATTTTCGTCGATGCGCGGGCAACGGTGCTGGACCATATCGGCGAGCTGAAGATTCCGCTGGCCGCAGGGGTAATCGCGACATCCGATATCGTGGCGGATTACTCGGACCTGGCAACAGGCACGTTTGCGCGCCGCTCGGACGACGAGATCACGCTGTTCAAGAACGGCGGCGGCGCGCATCTGGACCTGATGACGGCGCGCTACATCCTGTCGAAATTCGGCTAGGCGGCGCGCAGTTCCAGCCGTTTCTCGCGCACCGGCAGATGCACGATAGCCGAAAACGCACCGACACCGACGCCGATCCACCAGACCATCGTGTAGTCGCCGTAGATGTCATACAGCTTGCCGCCCAGCCAGACGCCCAGAAACCCGCCCAGTTGGTGCGAAAAGAAGACGATGCCGTAAAGCGTGCCCATATAGCGGATGCCGTAGATATGCGCGACGAGGCCCGAGGTCAGCGGTACCGTGGCCAGCCAGAGGGCACCCATCGCGACCGAAAACAGGATCACCGAGGTCGGCGTGATCGGCAGCATGATGAACGCCGCCGCGACGACGGTGCGGCCGGTGTAGATCGCGGCCAGCAGGTACTTTCGGGTATAGCGCTTACCCAGCCACCCCGCCGTCAGGGTTCCCGCGATATTGGCCAGCCCGATCAGGGATATTGCCACGGCACCCAGTCTGGATGTGCTGGTGATGCCGACATTGTGCAGGATGCCGCCGGGGCTGATCGGGCCGCACAGCTCGGTCACGAAGGCGGGGAAATGCGCGGTGATGAAGGCAAGCTGATAGCCGCAGGAGAAGAAGCCGAGGAAGATGAGGGTGAAGGACGGATCGCGGAATGCGCGGGTCAGGACCTGACCCATGCTTTCCTCCAGTTCGGCCCGGCTGGCACGTTCCGGTGCCTTCAACAGCGGCAGGGCCAGAAGCGCGGCGAGGATGATCCCGGCAAAGACCAGAAACACGCCCTGCCAGTTCATCATCCCCAACAGCCACTCGGCGAAAGGCGCGCCGATCACCTGAACTGTCTCGCTTGTGGAAGCAGGCGCAACATGGGTGGATTATGAACAAGCTTAATATTTCTGTGAATTTCGTGGCCGCGCTGACTGTCATGGCGGCTGGGACGGCTGCGGCACAAGATATCTGTCAGGGCTTCGGGCCGCAAACGCCGCGCGATATCGCCAGCGTCGAGGGCACGAACGGACGGATCTTCACCCTAGCACCGGCGTCTGCCGAGATGAATCTGTGCAACATCCATGGCCACACCAATGCCGAGCACAAGGGCCCGGGTTTCAGCGTCTTTGCCGGTGACGGCGATGATGGCGGCTACAAGTGCAACGACAGCGACAGCCTGACCGAGGCCGAACTTGAGGACGAGCATGGCGGTCACGGTGCCTTTGGCGGCGTCAAGCCGGGCGACACGTTCGAGGTGCATTGGGTGTACACGTCGTGCGACGCGGTACCGGGTGCCACCCTTGGCGCCTGCCTCAGCGAAACCTGCGCCAACCCGGAATTGCGGGTCGAGACGCAGGTGTTTTTGCTGGTCAACGACCCCAACGCCCCCAGCTTTTTCGATTACACCTATGCCGGTGGCAAGCTGCAGGGCTATCACCAGCCGCTGGCCCTGCCCGAAGGCACCGGTGATCCGGTGGTGTTCGCCGGTTCGACGACCGGCCCGTCATACACCGAAGCCGTCTGCTCGCCGTTGCAGGTGACGTGGAGCGTGCGCCCGAACTGCACCCGGCTAGACATCAATTCGCTGCACGAATGGGCCGAAAAGGGCAATGTGTTCGAAGAAAATCACGCGCATGGCGTCCGCCAGCTGGTGACGGCGCCCGAGTTGCTGTCGGACATCAACTGAGCGGCAGACGCAATCTACCGGCGGCCGGTGCGCAAGGGCGTGCCGGCCGTTTTCCGATGCCCTGCAAAAGGTAAGATGCCCGGGCTTTCCAACCCGCACCGCTGCGGATACTCCTGCGGTTTGTGACCACGCCTGTATCCAACCTTTACCGTGCCCGCCTGACGGCGGGGCACCTGAACGCCGATCCGGCGCAGGAGGCGGTTCTGCCCGAGTTCGAGCGGATTGCCGCATGGCTGGCCGAACACCCCGAGCCGAAAGGGCTGGGCCGCCTCTTTCGCAAGGCGCCGGAGCCTGAGAGGGGGCTTTACCTTTGGGGCGGGGTCGGGCGCGGCAAGTCGATGCTGATGGACCTTTTCGTCGATGCGGTCGAAACCCCCGCCAAGCGGCGCGTGCATTTCCATGCTTTCATGCAAGAGGTTCACGCCGCCCTGCACGACGCCCGCAAGACCGGGGTCGAAGATGCCATCGCCCCGGTCGCCGCCGGGATTGCCGAGGATCTGCGGCTGCTGGCGTTCGACGAGATGCAGATCAACGACATCACCGACGCGATGATCGTTGGGCGGCTGTTTGAAAAGCTGTTCGCGGCGGGGGTCGTGGTCGTGACCACCTCGAACCGCCCGCCCGACGATCTTTACAAGAACGGCCTGAACCGGCAGCTGTTCGTGCCGTTCATCGCCCTTCTGAAGGACCGGATGGCGGTGCGCGAACTGGCCAGCCAGACCGATTATCGGCAGAACCGGCTGGCCGGCGAACAGGTCTATTTCCATCCCAACGATGCTGTGGCGCGGCAGGCGATTGAGGCGATCTGGCACAGCTTTGGCGGCGCCGGGGCCGAACCCCTGACATTGCGCGTGCAGGGCCGCGACGTGGTAATCCCGGCGTTTCGCGATGGCGTTGCGCGCGCCACGTTCTGGGATCTGTGCGGCAGGTCGCTGGGGCCTGCGGATTATCTGGCGCTGGCCAAGGCCGTGCGGGTGTTGATCCTTGAGGACATCCCGCGCCTGTCGAGCGAAAACTACAACCAGGCCAAGCGTTTTGTGACACTGATCGACGCGCTGTACGAGGCCAGGGTGCGGCTGATCGCAAGTGCCGCCGATCGGCCCGAGAACCTCTATATCGAAGGCGAGGGCGCGTTCGAATTTGGCCGAACCGCATCACGCCTGAGCGAAATGCAATCGGCAGGCTGGCCGCCATAGCCGCAGGCCAGATGCCGGGCTATAGTGACCGCGACAAGGAGGACGCCATGCCGAAGATCGCACACGGAGCGGCCGTGCAGACCGTCATCACGACCTTCGAGGTCACCCCGGGCACCGCGCAGGACCTGCTGGACGAACTGCACGCTGCCTTTGAGGCTTTCATCGCGCATCAACCGGGATTTGTCGCCGCAGCCCTGCATGTGAACGACGCACAGACCCGGATCGCCAACTACTCGCAATGGCGCAAGCGCGAGGATTTCCTGGCCATGCTGCGTTCGCCAGAGATGCGCGAACGCAACCGTCGGATCAATGAATTGTGCAAAAGCTTCGAACCGGTCATGTACGAGGTCGCGGGAGTGTTCGGCGCGCCCTAGGGCCGGATTGTAAAGCGTTATGGTATCGCGTTGCTGAGGCCGCAAAGTGCTGGCAAAACGTCGGCGCAGCATGTCAAAGGAGAACGGAATGGAAAGCTTACTGGTATTTCTGATCGTCGGTGCGATCGCGGGCTGGCTTGCCGGCCTGATCGTCAAGGGCTACGGCTTTGGCCTTTTGGGCAATATCGTGGTCGGCATCGTTGGCGCCCTGCTGGCGGGCTTTCTTCTTCCGGCGATCGGGATCAGCATCGGCGGCGGCATCGTCGGCGCGATCATCCACGCAATGATCGGCGCAGTCATCTTGCTGCTGCTGATCAGGCTTGTGCGGCGCGCCTAGATAATAGCCGGGGCTCCGCAAAAATCGGGACCCGCGCAGGAAAAAGCCCCGCGGCAGCGAGGGGAACGCCGCGGGGCTTGGGACGGCACGAGGGACGTGTGGCCGCCCTTAATCGGTCGGGGTGCGGCAAGTGGCCCACCCCGAACCGTGTCTTGTGATCAGGCGCGGACGGAATTGCCGCGCGGACCTGCGATCAGCCAGGCGATGAAGCCCAGGATCGGCAGGAAGAAGATCACCAGCGACCAGATGACCTTAGAGCCGGTCGAGGCACCCGAGGTGAGAACTTGGTAGATCGCGTAGATATCGGCGATCAGGACCAGAAGACCAAACAAGCCATATTCCATGAGATTATCCTTTTCATCAGTTGCGGCGCAGCACTGAGGCAATTTTGCACCGTGTTATGGCGTCCAAATGCAGCAGAGCGCCGACTGGTTCCAACATTTGCGGAAAAAGTCCGATCAGGCATTTCCTCGGTTTTTCTCGGTACCGGATCAAACCCGCTTACGTTTCATCGCCGTAAACCGCGCCTTGAGGCCGTAATCGCAAACAGGAGCTATTCAAATGAAACCTATTACCGTGATCCTTGCCGTCGTCGTTGTCGCCTTGGTTGTCGGCTTCGGCTTTTACATGGTCGACATCGATCAGACCGAAGAGGCGCGCCTTCCCGATGTGGATGTTTCGGTCGAAGGCGGCAACCTGCCCAAGTTCGACGCCGACGTCGGTTCGGTGAACATCGGTCAGGACGAAGTGACCGTCACGGTCCCGACCCTGGAAGTGACGCCGCCGGAAGAGAACACTGCCAACAACTGATCTTCGTGTTTGGTTGAAATACAAACGCCTCGCGATTCGCGAGGCGTTTTTTTTCATGCGTGCACGGGTGTGATCAAGGGCGCAGGACGCTGGTAACAGCGCCGATCCCGGCGTCGCCACCGCCAACGTAGACGATCGTCACGGCGTCGCCGGCGAGCAGGTCCTCGGAAACCTGCGTCTTGTCCGAAAGCTGATAGACGGTTTTGTCGCTCAGCACGATGACATTGGCGACGCGGTCATAGGCAAGGATCTCGCCCGAGGTCTCATCGGCCAGCGCGGGGCTGGCGAGGGCAAGGAACAAAAGTGCGGTCAGGTGACGCATGGGACACTCCTAAGGGCTGCGTCCGCAGGATTGGGGACTGGCCCCGGAAACTACGCTTTTCGGGGGCAACGGCAAGGGTGTCTGACAGAAGATGGGCGGTGCCGGAGGGTGTCGGGCCCGCCCCAGCCATGCATCGATCAGCGCGCCGGAAAACCTAAAGGTGATCCGGCAACGCGATACCCAGCTTGCCGCTCAGGCTTGCAAGCTCAGTCTTCTCGATTGTGCCCCACGCTGCCGTCTTGGACAGAAAGAGTGTGGCCTGGCTTCGGTGTATCAACCCGTTGGCCAGCAATTTCAGGTGGTTGTCGCGCAGGGTCTCGCCGGTCGAGGTGATGTCGGCCACCGCCTCGGCGGTCTGGTTCTTGACCGTGCCCTCGGTGGCGCCCTGGCTGTCGACAAGTTGATAGTCCGCCACCCCGGCCTCACGCAGGAACTCGCGCACCAGCCGGTGATACTTCGTGGCGATCCGCAGGCGGAAGCCATGTGTTGCGCGAAATGCCGCCGCTGCCGCATCGAGATCGTCCAGCGTGTCGACATCGGCCCAGCATTTCGGCACCGCGATCACCAGATCGGCGAAGCCGAAGCCGAGCGGCGCCAGTTCTTCGGCCTGGGTCCCCCAATCGGCCAGCCCCTCGCGCACCAGATCGGACCCTGTGACGCCCAGATGGATGCGCCCGGCGGCCAGTTCGCGCGGCACTTCGGCGGCGGACATCAGCACCACCTCCAGCCCGTCGACCTCAGCGACGGCGGAATATTCGCGCACAGCGCCAGCGCGCGACAGCGCCAGCCCGCGCGCGCCGAACCAGTCGAAGGTCTTGTCCATCAGCCGCCCTTTGGACGGCATCCCAAGGCGCAGGGTCATGGCGTGGCCCCTCGCAGTGCGGCCACCAGCGCGGGCCGGATCACGCCGCCGACGGCGGGGATGCCCTGGCCCTGGCCCAGCACTGCGG
>JBBKVJ010000307.1:0-6771 GCA_037968375.1 Paracoccaceae bacterium
GAGGCGAACTCCTCGGCGGTGACCGCCCCGTCGCCATTGGCATCGGCGCGCGCGAACATCCCCATCATCCGGTCGCCGCCACGGCCATGCCCGGCAGTCATGACCTCGGCCGCCCCAAGGCGCCCGTCGCCATCCATATCCTGACGCTGCATCTGGTCCGCAACCATCGCCTCGATCCGCGTCAGGGCTTCGGCCTGATGATGCGCGATCAGTTCCTCGGCGGTCAGAAATCCGTCGCCATCGGCATCTATCCCGGCAACACGCGCCGCGCGGGCCTGCCGGATCTCGTCCTCGGTGATGCTGCCGTCACCGTTCAGATCGGCCTCGGAAAAACGCTGGGGAACTTCGATGACGGGCGCAGTCGCATCCGGGGTCGCATCGGGGGCGTCTTGCGCCAGCACCGGCACCGCGATCATTGCGGCGATAACGGCAGTGATAAACTTGCTCGATGTCATGTCGATATCCTTGTGTCACTAACCCCGCCTGTCGGGGCCATACAACAGTGATACGCATCAGGCCGCCGTTTCCGTCGCCACCCGGTGCGGCATCTGTGCAGCGGTGTCGCGGACCCCTTCCAATGTGCGCCGCAGGGGTTACATTACCTCGCGACGACAAACCGGAGCTGCGCGTGTCCCCCAGACCCATTGCCGACCCCAGCCTGCCCGATGCCCGGATGATCCCTGACGAGCGCGCACTGACCCCCGCGCTGAAGCGCGGCTGGCGGCTGCGTTGCCCGAACTGCGGCACCGGGCGGATGCTGGCCGGATATCTGACCGTGCGCGACACCTGTCCGGACTGCGACGAGGCGCTGTACCACCAGCGCGCCGACGATGGCCCGGCCTATCTGACCATCCTCATCACCGGCCATCTTCTGGCGCCGCTGATGCTGTGGTTCTACACCGCTTACCGCCCCGGCCCGGTGTTGCTGGCCACCGGGTTCTCGCTGGCCGCAATCGCGATTTCACTCTTCCTGTTGCCACGGCTCAAGGGCATGATGGTGGCGTTCCAATGGGCGAAAAGGATGCATGGTTTCGGCGCCTGAGGTGCCGCCGCCAGTCGCGATGACCGACCCCCCGATCAAAGATGCCGCCAGTCTGATCCTGGTGCGCGACGGCCAGACAGCACCCGCCGTCCTGATGGGTCAGCGGGGTGCTACTGCGGCCTTCATGCCGATGAAATTCGTCTTTCCCGGTGGCGCGGTCGATCCGGGCGACGCGGATGTGCCTCTGGCCCGCCCGCTGTCGTCCGACTGCCACGCCCGCCTTGGCGCCGACAGCCAGGGCGCGGCCCCTGCCGCCCTCGCCAGTGCCGCGATCCGCGAGTTGTGGGAGGAGGCCGGTCTGGTCCTCGGTACGCCCGGCGCGTGGGCGGATGCGGCCCCGCCGGACTGGCAAGGCTTTGCCGCGACCGGCCATCTGCCGTCTGCCCACGCGCTGCGCTTTGTGTTTCGCGCGATCACGCCGCCGGGCCGGTCCCGCCGCTTTGATGCGCGGTTCTTCATGGCCGATGCGTCTGCACTGGCCGGCGATCCCGACGATTTCTCGGCCGCCTCGGACGAGCTTGCACATATGCAATGGGTGCCGCTGGCCAAGGCGCGATCATTCGACCTGCCGTTCATCACTGAGGTGGTGCTGGCCGAGGTCGCGGCGCATCTGCGCGGCACTGCGGCAAAGGGCGTGCCGTTTTTCAAGAACGATACCGGCGTTTCGGAGTTCCGCAGGCTCTGACCCCGCCCGGATTCAAGGGCGAAGCCCGCCGGGCAGCGGCTGACCGCCCCCCGGGCAGCCGCTTTGGTGACGTTGGTGCGACGAATGAAGGTAGGGGATGCGTCGCCATAAAGTGGCGACCGGGCGCGTCGCAGCGGCAGCCCGCAGTCAGCCACCGCCCTCCGCTGCGCCTTTCCTCAAAACCCCAAGAGCCATCCGCCCAAAGTCAGCGTCAACGGGATCGTCACAAACGCCAGTCCGGTCTGCACCGTGATGATCGCCGCCATCAGCGGCGCATCGCCGCCCATCGCGCGGGCCAAAGTATAGGCCGCCACCCCGGTCGGCAGCGCGCCGTAGATCAGCGCCACCTCAGCCGCCATGGCGCCGGGCGGAAACAGCGCCAGCGACAGAGCCATCACCACCGGAAACACCGCCAGCTTGCCGACCGAGGCCCAGGCCACCGGCCCAAGTGCTGTGCGCATGCCTCGCACCTTCAGATTGGCGCCGACGCAGAGCAGCATCACCGGCAACGCCGCAGCCCCCAGCAATCCCGCCGTCTCATCCACCACCGGCAGCCCGCCAAGCCCGGCGAAATTTGCCACCAGCCCCGCCGCAATCGACAGGATCAACGGATTGCGCACCAGATCGCGCAGCGTCGCCAGAACCACGTTGCTGCCGTCCTCGCGCAACATCATCGTCAGCAGCGTCACGATGGTGACATTGACCACCGGCACCAGCAGTGCCGCCGCCAGAACCGCCAGTTGCAACCCCGGCGCGCCATGCAAAGCCTCGGCAATTGCCAATGCGACGAAGGTGTTAAACCGCGCCGCACCCTGCACCACCGAAGACGCCACCTGCGGCGTATATCCCGCCGCCCGGGCGCCGAAGAACCCGAACGCGGTTGCTGCAAAGAACCCGGCGCACAGGGCCGTCGCATAAGGCCCCAACGGCTCGGCGCCCAGATCGGCAGTGCTGATCTGGCGAAAGAACAGGGCGGGCATCAGCACCCAATAGACCAGCCGGTCATTGAGGTTCCAGAATTCGGCTGACGGGATGCCGCCGCGGCGCAGACCGTAGCCCAAAAGGATCATCAGAAAGATCGGCGCAATGGCCAGGGCGATACCGATCATCGGCCTACTCCAGTGTCAGGACGATCAACAGAAGGCTCGCCACCACCAAAGCGATGCCCGCCAGTTCACGCAAGGTCAACCGCTCTCGGAAGATCAACCATGAGGCCAGCACGGTGAACACCATCTCGATCTGACTGACGGCGCGCACCAGGGCCGCATTTTGCAAGGCGAAGGCGGTGAACCAGCCCAGCGAGCCCAGCATACCCGTCACCCCCACCGGCAAAGTCCGGCGCCAGGCAGCACCGACGCGGCCCAGTTCGCCCGGTTCCGCAAAACGCAGCCAAAGCGCCATCGCCAGCGTCTGGAACGCCGTGGCACAGGCCAGCGTCACAACCGCGCGAAAGAAGAAATCGCCCGCGTCCAGCGACAGGATAGCGCCCCGGTATCCGATGGCCGACAGGCCGAACAGCCCGCCCGCCATCAGCCCCAGCGCCGTCGCCCGGTTGAACACCCGCGCGGCGCCTGCATTTTTCGCGCGGGTCAGCAGCAGCACACCGACAAAGCCCACCGCAATCGCGACCCAGACCTGCGGCCCCACTGCCTCGCCGAGGATCAGCGCCGAGAACGCCGCGACCAGTATCGTTTCGGTCTTGGTAAAACCGATCCCGACCGCGAAATTACGTTCCGAGAACAGCGCCACCGTGCAGAAGGTCGCCACGATCTGCCCCAGCCCGCCCATACAGGCAAACCCCCAGAAGCGCAGCGATAATTCCGGCCATATCCCTGTCCGCGCGATAAGTATCAGCGCCAGACCCGCCGCCAGCGGCGCCGCAAAGACAAAGCGCGAGAACGTGGCGCCGCCGGTCGACAGGCCCACGCCTTTGAGTTGCCGCTGCAGCATGAACCGCACGGTCTGCACCAAAGCCGCCGCAACCGTGATCGGAATCCATAGCGCCATGCCGCCTTGGTGTCAGGCGGGGCCTGCGCTGTCCAGCGCCGCTAAACCGTCACCTTGACCGGCCCAGCGACAGGGCCTGCCTCCGCCGGGAAAGCCGCTGCCAGTGCCGGGCCCAAAGCGGGTGTATCGTCCGGCTCGAAACAGCGGTCCATGCGGTCGGGCCACAAGGGATGCGGCACCGCGTCCTTCGCGGTCAGCAAGAACCGCGCGAAAATCTCGGCGTAGGAGAGATAGAGATAGCCGTCGTTGCGGCGCAGATACTCGGCCCGCCCCTCGCGATAGATTGCGGGAAGTTTGTACCAGGCGGTGCCCGGTTTGGCATGGTGAACGCTGTGCAGGTTGTTGTTGAGGAAAAGGAGCGCCAATGGCCCCCGGTCTTCGACAATCACCGATCGACCGCGCACCTTTTCGTGCGCCCGATGCTCAAGGAACGTGCGGATTTTGAGTATTCCGAAAGCCAGATAGGCTGCCCCCAGATAGGCCCAGACGCCGATCCCCGGCGTCGCCCAGAGCCAAAGCGCCACCAACGCCAGCCCCGGCAGATGCCAGACCCAGGCCCAGAAAACCGCACGATCCCCGGCCCGGATCGCCCGCAGATCGCCACGTCCGAAGGCCCAGATCGAGATCGCCGGACCCAAAAGGATACGGCCCAGCAGCGTGTTGTTCGCGCGCAGGATCACCCGCATCGGTGCGGATACCCGCGCCCAGACGGCGGGATCAAGGTAGTTCGCCTCGGGGTCGTCGTAAGGATCGGTCAGGCGTTCGTCCTGATGATGTGCCAGATGGGTGTCGCGGAACCGGCCATAGGGCACGTAGATCGTCATCGCCGCAAACACCAACGTCTCGGACAACCGCTGCGAGGCGAAGGGATGGCCATGCAGCACCTCATGCTGCAGCGATGAGAACTGCACGACGGCCAGCACCGTCAGCACAAAGCCGAGCGGCGCGAAACCATCCCAGGCAACGGTCGTACCGATAGCCCAGACTGCATAGGTCGCACAGACCATCGCGAGTGTCGGCCATTCGACAAGCCGCCGGTCACGCATGGCGACCCCAGGAGATGCGCGCCCAGATCCGCTCGTAAAGGATATAAGTGGTCAGACCGACGGACGCGTTGATCGCCGCCATCGCGCCGCTGACCGCGAACGAGCCGGTATAGGCAAAACCGACACCGGCCATGACGGCCAGACCGATCACATTCCAGATAACTGCCTTCAGGATCGAACGCCTGCGCGTTTCCATGCCGTTTCCCTATTCCCGCTTTCAGAGCTAACGGATCGGCTGACTCCGGCCCATTCTGTTTGTGATTAACAAAAGTCCCGGATTGTGCAATAATATGCGATATGGTGATAAAATTCGACAAACGTGACCGTGCGAAGCTGTTCCGGACCCGGCTGAACGCCGCAATGGCATCGAAGAAGGTCACCCAAAGCGGCCTTGCGGCGCAGGCGGGGGTCGACCGCTCGACCGTCTCGCAGTTGTTGAAAAGCACCGGACCGCGGCTGCCGAACGCGCAGGTCGTCGGAGAATGTGCCGCTGCACTTGGCGTCTCGGCGGACTGGCTTCTGGGCCTGACCGACCGTCCCGAAAGTGCGACCGACCTTCTTGCCGCCTCGATGCTGGTGACCGAGGCGCCGCGCGCGCTGGTCGACGAACAGATTTTCGCCTGGCACCGCGATGCGGCGGGCTACAAGATCCGCCATGTGCCTGCGACCCTGCCCGACATGCTGAAAACCCGCGCCGTGCTGCGCTGGGAATACGAGCCGCATCTGGGTGTGACGGTGGATCAGGCGATCGGCGCCTCTGAAGATCGGCTGGCCTGGATGCGCGACGCAGGATCGGATTACGAGATCGCGATGCCGCTGCACGAGATCACTGCCTTCGCCCGCGCCGAAGGCTATTACACCGGGCTGAACGCCGACATCCGGCGCGAACAGCTTGACTGGCTGATCGCGGTGCACGACCAGCTGTATCCCAGCCTGCGGATGTTCCTCTTCGATGCCCGCCGGGTGTTTTCCGCGCCGATCACCGTCTTCGGCCCGCTCCTCGCCGTGCTCTACCTCGGCCGCAACTATCTTGCCTTCCGCGACACCGAACGGGTGCGCAGCTTTGTGCAGCATTTCGACTGGCTGGTGCGCGAGGCCGAGGTGGCGACCCGCGATGTGCCGCAGGTGTTGCGGAGACTGCGGGAGGGGATCGGGTGATCGGGGTGGCGGACTATCTTTTATGCCCGACAAGTTGGGCCTTGACCCAATCGCTGTCACAGACGTCTTTCCAATAGGGCGCCCGCCCGCGGCCCAGCGCGCTTCCGTGACACAAGCGATCCACACCGCCTTAGGCCAATCCCGTCTGAACCCTCGTAGGGCGGGGTTCACCCCGACGCCCAATCGTCATCTGCCCACCCACCGCCGCTGGCCGCTCTGGGGCTTTCCCCGCAGAATTGACGCTTGCGGGTGGCGCATTTTCTCTCGACGATCACCTAAGGCTACACCATCAATGGCATCCCCGTGTCCTGCGGCTCACAACCAACTGGGGACATACTTTCTTGCAACGTGGAGGCTTCATATCCTCCTGACACATTCATTTATCTCTTGGCCCGCATCTATCACCCGGACAATGATGATATGCCCTTCGAGGTCACCCGCGAGCTGTTTGACGACATCGCAATCCGGATGCGCGAGATTGCATATTGCCTGGACGTCACCGACCGGCTTGCCCCCGATTTCGAGACTACGCTCGGCCCACCCGGTCCGCTCCTGACGATGGAGGGCTCAAGCGGCTGCGCGCCAGAGGAGATTTCGTAGCGCTGTCCTGCACGGGATGTGCAAAAGCGAAACAGAGGGTAGCGGATGACCGCGGGTAGCCGCTACTACACCAAAGGTCGCCGCTTTATGGCCGAGCATCTCCTGATTTCAATCACCGCGCTGTCGGCACAGTAGCGGCTGCCCACCGGGGCGGTCAGCCGCTGCCCGGCGGGCTAAAGCCCTTTATCCCGGGCGGGGCTATCGCTCAATTAAAACCCTCACCGCCCCTGCCC
>JBBKVJ010000308.1:0-23662 GCA_037968375.1 Paracoccaceae bacterium
CGCGACACCCTGCCCGAACCCTACCGCACCGCCGCCCGCGCCATCGCGCTGAGGATCGAGGATTTTGCCCCCGACGACCTTCTGGCCGAGATGAACATGGACAGCCCGTTCGAACTGACCGGCCTTTACGACGGCATCCCGCTGACCGAAAAGTCGGTGATGGACCAGGCGCACGGCCCTGACACGATCTGGCTGTTCCGGCGTCCGATCCTCGATGAATGGGCCGACCGCGGCAACGAGCCCCTGGGCAGCCTCGTCGCCCATATCCTGGTGCACGAACTGGCGCATCATTTCGGCTGGACCGACAACGACATCGCCCGCATCGACCCATGGTGGGAATAGGCCGGACCACCACTTCACGACAGTGTCATCTGGATCGCGCCGCGTTCCAGCCTATACTTCAACCCTCATTTGTACACCCGACGGAGGATTCCCATGACAGCCCCGAGATTTTCCCGCCGCCAGGCGCTCGCCGCAGGCGCCGCCCTGCCAATGGGCCTCAGCCTTGCCGCATCCGCCCAGGCCAGCGCCGAGATGAAAGAGCCGGACATGGCCAAGATCCGCCGCATCAAGCTGGGCGGTTTCGACGTCACCGCCCTGCTGGCCGGCACCCGTACCGTGCCCGATATCCAGACGATCTTCGGCATGAACGTCAGCCCTGAGGAATTCGCCGAGGTCTCGGCGCAAAATTTCATCGCCGCCGACCGCTCGCAATTCTTCTTCACGCCGACCGTGGTCAACACCGGCACCGAACTGGTTCTCTTCGACACCGGCCTCGACCCCGAGGGCATCACCAATGCGCTGGCCACCGCGGGCTACTCGCCCGATCAGATCGACGTCATCGTCCTGACCCACATGCATGGCGATCATATTGGCGGTCTTGGAGCGGCAGGTGTCACCTTCCCCAACGCCCGCTATGTCACCGGCCAGGTCGAGTATGACCACTGGGCGCAGGCTGGCAACGAAGGCTTCGACGCCAATGTGAAACCGCTGGCCGAAAAGACCACCTTCATCGACGACGGCGGCACCGTAGCCTCGGGGATCACCGGCATGAACGCCTACGGTCACACCCCCGGGCACATGATCTATATGCTGGAAAGCGAGGGCCAGCAGCTGGTGCTCACCGCCGATACCGCGAACCATTACGTCTGGTCGCTCGCCTATCCCGAATGGGAGGTGAAGTTTGATATGGACAAGGAAACTGCGGCCAACACCCGTAAATCCGTCTATGGAATGTTGGCTGCCGACAAGGTGCCGTTCCTCGGCTACCACATGCCGTTCCCGGCGATGGGCTTTGTCGAGCCCCGTGGCGAAGGTGGCTTCCGCTATGTGCCGACGTCCTATCAGATGATGATGGATCCGGCCTGACCAAAGAAGGGGCGGCCCGCAAAGGCCGCCCCGTCCAACATCTGCTCAGACCTACCCGACAAGCTTGCCCGCAATCTGCACCAACCGCTTGGCCTGCGCCGAGATCGCCGCCTTCGCCTTGGCGTCCAGGTCTTGCCCGGCGGTGTGGCTGTAGCCATAAGGGTTGCCGCCCGCCGCACCGAACGCATCATCAGTATAACCCGGCGCCACGATCACCGATCCCCAGTGCATGAACGTGGTGTAAAGCCCCAGGATCGTCGCCTCCTGGCCGCCATGCGGATTGGCGGCCGAGGTCATCGCGCTGATCGCCTTGCCTGCCAGCGCGCCCGAAGACCACTGGCCACCCAGCGTGTCGATAAAGCTGCGCAGCTGCGACGGCGCACCGCCGAACCGGGTCGGCGCCGAAAACAGATAGGCATCCGCCCATTCCATATCGGCGGGCGTCGCCACCGGGATATCGGCGGTCTTCATCGCCTGCGCCTTCCAGGCGTCCTGGCTTTCGACCACCTCTTTCGGCGCGGTCTCGGCGACGCGCAACAGCTTCACCTCCGCACCTGCGGCCTTCGCTGCCTCAGCGGCCACTTCGGCCATCTGATGATTCAGCCCATAAGTCGAATAATAAATCACGGCCAGTTTCACGGCGCTCATCGGGATACTCCTTGGATGCGAATTGCTCTGCCACACAGATGGCCCGTTTCCGGCATCCCGACAGTCGGCAGAAGTGCAGAGCCAATGTGCGGTCATGCGGGGGGGTGGCACCGCCCGTACGATGCTGGCATGTTAGCGCGAACTTTTTTCACGAGATCCGCATGACCCCGATCCTCACGATCACGCTGAACCCTGCGCTCGATCTGGCCACCGATACTGCTGTCGTGCGCCCCGGCTCGAAACTGCGCTGCGGCGATCCGCGGGTCGATCCCGGCGGCGGCGGCATCAACGTGGCGCGCGCGGTCCGGCGTCTGGGCGGCGAGGCCTTTGCGCTGATCGCCTCGGGTGGCGCCACCGGCGCGCAGCTTTTGTCGCTGCTGGCGCTGGAAGGCGTGCGCACCGGCCTTCTCGCCTCGCCCGGCGACACTAGGATCAGCCTCTCGGTCGCAGATCAGACCACCGGCGAGCAATACCGCTTCATGCTGCCCGGTCCGGTCTGGGTCGACAAGGATATCCGCATTGCCCACGCAATGCTGGATGGCGCGCTGGTCGAGGGCGAATATTGCGTACTGTCGGGCAGCCAGCCGCCCGGCCTCGCCGATGATTTCACCGCCAGTTTCGCCGCGATCTGTGCCGCCAAAGGCGCGAAACTGGTCGTCGATACCGGCGGTGCACCGCTGGCCGCTCTTGTCGCCGATCCCGGCCCCGGTGCCGAAGTGGTGCGGATGAACCATGAAGAGGCCGAAACGCTGGCCGACAAGATTTTCGCCACCGCCACTGAAAGTGCCGATTACGCCGTTGGCCTCGTCACCACAGGCGTGGCGCGCATGGTGGTGCTGGCGCGCGGCGGCGAAGGATCGGTGCTGGTGACGGACACGGTCCGCGTCTTATGCACTGCGCCCCGCGTGAAGATCAAAAGCAAGGTCGGCGCGGGCGACAGCTTTGTCGGCGGCTTTACCCTGGCCCTGGCGCGGGGACTGGCGCCCGAAGACGCACTACGCCACGGCGTCGCGGCGGCCAGTGCGGCGGTAATGACCGAAGGCACAGCACTTTGTTCGCGCGAGGATGTCGACGCGCTGATCCCGAAATGCCGGATCGAGGCGATCTGAGGATCAGCTGGGCCTGACCGGCCAAAGCTCGTTCAACCGGTCCAACCCGCCACGGATCAGCTCGCCCAGAACATCAATGTCGATATCGGACAACCGTTTGATCTCAAGACAGGATTTGCCCATTTTGTGCTTGCCGATCCGGGCCATGATATCCTTGAAATCAGCGTAGCCCGGCATAATGTAGATCGAAAACCCATGTACGCGCGGGGCGAACCCGGTGGCCAGGAAATCGCCCTCGCGGCCGCTGGCATAGCGGTAGCGATAGGCGCCATAGCCCACGATCGACGGCCCCCACATCTGGGGTTGCCAACCGGTAGCTTTGCGAAACAGTGCGTCGAGGGCTTGCGCATCGGCGGCCTTGGCCTGAGGTGTGACGGCGGCAAGGAATGTCTTTGGGTCGGTTTTTGTGGCGGTGGTTTTGTTTGCGGTCATGCGGGCCTCCGCGAACCAACTTAACATCAAATCGTGTTTGAGGGCGAGACTGGTGCGCGCTTTCGCGCGATCAGAACGACGCGCTCAACTCGGGTCGCGCCACCGGTTCACCATCGGATAGCGCCGGTCCAGCCAGAACGCCCGATGCGTCAGACGCGGCCCAGGGGCGGCCTGAAATCGCTTGTATTCCGAGCCGTAGATCAGCGCCTCGATCTTCTTCACCGTGGCCCTGTCAAACCCCCGCGCGACCAGATCGGCCACACTGTCCTCGTGGTCGACCAGCCCTTCCAGGATCGCGTCCAGAACCTCGTAGGGCGGCAGGCTGTCCTCGTCCTTCTGATCGGCCCGCAATTCCGCCGAAGGCGGCTTGTCGATCACCCGGGGCGGGATCACTTCGCCTGCCGGGCCCTTCATCCAGGGCCAATGTGTCCGGTTCCGCCAGCGGCAGGTCTCGAACACCCGCATCTTGTAGAGATCCTTGATCGGATTGTAGCCGCCCGCCATGTCGCCATAGATCGTCGCATAGCCAACAGCCACCTCGGATTTGTTGCCGGTGGTCAGCAGCATCTCTCCGAACTTGTTCGACAAAGCCATCAGCACCACGCCCCTCAGGCGCGATTGGATATTCTCTTCGGCGATGCCCGCCTCTGTGCCTTCGAACAGCGGCGCAAGCGTATCCTTCACGGCCTCGAATGCCGTCGAGATCGGCACAGTATCGAGCCGCGTCCCAAGCCTTCGCGCCACCTCGGCGGCATCCTCCAACGAATGGGCGGAGGTGAATTCCGAGGGCAGCATCACGCAGCGGACATTCTCCGGCCCGACCGCATCGGCGGCTATCGCCGCCACAATCGCGCTGTCGACGCCACCGGACAGGCCCAGCAGAACCTTGGAAAACCCCGACTTGGCCAAGTAATCGCGCAAGGCTTCGACCATCACGCGGTAGTCCTGTTCCCAATCATCGGCCTGCGCGGCCTTCTTGCCCGCCACAGCGCGCCAACCGTCGTCAGTTTCCTCGAAATCGACATGGGTCACGGCCTCGTCGAACACCGGCATCTGAACCGCCAGCTTGGCACCGGGGTTCAGCACGAACGAGCCGCCGTCAAACACCTGATCGTCCTGCCCGCCGACCATGTTGAGGTAGACCAACGGCAGACCGGTCTCGACCACACGGGACACCATCAGGTTCATCCGAAGGTCGAACTTGCCCCGGTGATAGGGCGATCCGTTCGGGACCAGCAGGATCTCGGCACCGGATTCTGCCTGCGCCTCGGCGACATCCTCATACCAGCTGTCCTCACAGATCGGCGTGCCTATGCGCAGCGGCCCTATCCGATAGGGACCGTGGATTTCGGCCGAGGTATAAAGCCGGACCTCGTCAAAGACGCCATCGTTGGGCAAATGATGTTTGAGGATGCGCGCCTTGACCGCGCCGCCTTCGAGGACGTGGTAGGCGTTGTACAGTCGTGCCCCTTCGCGCCAGGGCGCGCCGATGGCCAGCGCCGGGCCATCAGCGCAGGCCGCCGCCAGATCGGCCAGATGGCAGGCAGCATCGGCCTCGAACGCCGGACGCATGATCAGATCCTGGGTCTGATAGCCGGTGAGAAACATCTCGGGCAGGGCGACCAGCGCCGCCCCCGCCTCGCGTCCGGCCTGCCAGGCCGATTTCGCCTTGGCGGCATTGTCGGTCAGCGCACCCACGGTCGGATTCAGCTGAGCCAGCGTGAGGCGAAATTTGGCGGTCATGGCGTTTCCCCGGATCGCGCGCGACCCGCTACTTAGCAGAACTTGCGCCGATGGGAAGCACCGCACACCCGCAAGAACCCCGGAAAAGCATTGTCACGCCAAGGGGCTGCGGCTAGGTTCGGGCGGCATCCCGACCGTGCATGCATCCGAAGGAGTCTCTTGTGAACAGGCTTTTGACCAGAGCGGCCATAAGCGCGGTCGCAGCTTTGCTGATCTCGACTGCAGTCGCCCCGCCTGCCGCCGCCCAGGACAACGGTCAGGTTGTAACCAAGCAATACGACGATGGCGGCGTCTACGAAGGCACCTTCCGCGACGGGCTGCAGCACGGACGCGGCACCTACCGCCTGCCCAACGGATACGAATATTCCGGCGACTGGATCGAAGGCGAAATCCGCGGTCAGGGCGTGGCACGTTATCCCAATGGCTCGGTCTACGAGGGCGATTTCGCGCGCGGCAAGCCCGAGGGCTTCGGCAAGATCAACTTTGCTGACGGCGGCACCTACGAGGGCGACTGGACCGACGGCAAGATCGACGGCACCGGTCGTGCGGTCTATGCCAATGGCGTGGTTTACGAAGGCGGCTTTACCAATGCCGAACACCATGGCCAGGGCGTGATGCAAAGCCCGAACGGCTATCGCTATGACGGCGCCTGGGTGATGGGGGTGAAGGAAGGCGAGAACGTCCAGATCACCTATCCCGACGGCTCGGTCTATACCGGCACCATGCTGGCGGGCGAACGCGCCGGTCAGGGCATGCTGAAGATGCCCGATGGGCTGGTCTACGACGGTGCCTGGCAACGCGGGCAGATCAACGGGCTGGGCAAGCTGACGCAGGCCAACGGCGATGTGTACGAAGGCCTGTTCGTCAACGGCCAGCGGCAGGGCGCGGGCAAGGTCAGCTATGGCAATGGCGATGTCTACGATGGCGGGTTCGAGGCTGATCGGCGGCATGGCGAAGGCACGTTCCGCGGCACCGACGGCTATGTCTACGCCGGCAACTGGGTCGAGGGTCAGATTTTCGGCGAGGGCCGTGCGACCTATCCCGATGGCTCGGTCTATACCGGCACGTTCCGCGACGGGCTGGCCGATGGCATGGGTGCCATCACCTATGCCGATGGATCGTCCTACGAAGGCGCGTGGAAAGCGGGCGTGATCGACGGTGCCGGGATTGCGCGTTATGCCAACGAGCTGGTTTACGAAGGCGCGTTTCTGGCCGGACGCAATCATGGCCAGGGCGTGATGACCTCACCCGACGGCTATCGCTACGAGGGCGAATGGCGCGAGGGCCTGCGGCATGGCGACGGCACCGCGTCCTATGCCGATGGCACGGTCTACACCGGCGGTTTCGTCTCGGGCCAGCGCGAGGGTCAGGGCGAGATGACGATGGCCGACGGGTTCCGCTATTCCGGCCAGTGGAAGGCGGGCGAGATCGAGGGCCAGGGTACCGCGACCTATGCAAACGGCGATGTCTATGAAGGACTATTCGTGGCCGGCAAGCGTCAGGGCCAGGGCACGATGACCTATGCGACGGGCGAGATTTCGGGCGGCCAGTGGGAGAACGGGCTGCTGGCGACCAGTGTATCGGGAACCGCCGAGGCAGCGCCTGCGGGCAACTGATCAAGCTGCCGCAACATTGTGTCACGGAAATGATGCGTCCGGAATCTTACCACGGAACTGCCTTGCCCGCCCAGTCGTAAAAACCGCCCGAGTGTTCAGGCCTCAGGCCGTCGATCACACATAGCAGATTGTTTGCGGCCTCGACCGGCGCGACCGCCGAGTGGCGACCGAGGTATTTCTCGGTGAAGCGCGTCTTGACTGTGCCGGGGTGCAATGCAGCGATCACAGCGTCGGGACGGCTGCGGGCGATCTCGATGGCGGCGGTGTGGATCAGCTGGTTCAGTGCGGCCTTGGCGGCACGGTAGGAATGCCAGCCGCCGAGGCTGTTGTCGCCGATCGAGCCGACCCGGGCTGAAAGGGCGGCAAAGACCGCGCGGCGGTCCTTGGGCAAAAGCGGCAGCGCATGTTTGAGGACCAGCGCGGGCCCGATGGCATTGAGGGCGAACTGTGCGGTCAGCGCCAAGGGGTCAAGCGCAGCCAATGATTTCTCCGGGCCGTGGCCGTCGATTTCCAACGCACCGGTGGCGACGATGATCAGATCAAGTGCCCTTGCAGGCCGCCCAAAGCCGCCTCGACACTGGCTTCACTGGTGACGTCGAACTGATCGGCGCTGCGCGACAGCCCGGTCACATCCGCGCCCCGTACCGCCAGCGCCGCTGCTAGGGCGCGCCCGACGCCACCCGACGCGCCGATCACCAATGCCCGTTCCATCGTGCCACCTCCGCATCCGCACCTAGCGGCGTCGCGGGCGCGGTCAAATTCCGACTTTTCTTTTCGCGTGACGCCCGTATAGTCCGCCCCATGACACGGATCGCAGATATCGCGACGACTCGGGGGGCAGATTGCGCCCTGCCGCTCTGTGCCCTCCTGCTCCTTAGCCGCCTCTGAGCGTGCCCTTCGGGCGCGACCGCTCGGAGGTAGACAGCGCCCAAGACCAAGGCCCGCCACCAAGGCTCAAGGAAAACAAGGAATAAATCGATGACCGGCAAGACTGACCAGGACCATGTCCTGATTTTCGACACGACGCTGCGCGATGGCGAACAATCGCCCGGCGCCACAATGACGCACGACGAAAAGCTGGAGATCGCCGAACTTCTGGACGAGATGGGCGTCGATATCATCGAAGCCGGGTTTCCGATTGCCTCGGAGGGGGATTTCGCGGCGGTGGCCGAGATTTCCAAGCGCGCCAAACAATCGACGATCTGCGGCCTGTCGCGCGCGAATTTCAAGGATATCGACCGCTGCTGGGAGGCGGTGAAGCACGCCCGCAGCCCGCGCATCCACACCTTCATCGGCACCTCGCCGCTGCACCGCGCCATCCCGAACCTCGACAAGGATCAGATGGCCGAGCGCATCCACGAGACCGTTAGCCATGCGCGCAACCTGTGCGACAACGTCCAATGGTCACCGATGGACGCGACGCGGACCGAGCATGATTATCTCTGCCGCACTGTCGAGATCGCGATCAAGGCAGGCGCGACCACGATCAACATCCCCGATACCGTCGGCTACACCGCGCCGCGCGAGTCGGCCGAGCTGATCCGGATGTTGCTGGAAAAGGTGCCCGGTACCGATAACGTGGTTTTCGCCACGCATTGCCACAACGACCTTGGCATGGCGACGGCCAACGCCTTGGCGGCGGTCGAGGCAGGGGCGCGGCAGATCGAATGCACGATCAATGGCTTGGGCGAGCGTGCGGGCAACACCGCCCTGGAAGAAGTGGTGATGGCGCTGAAGGTGCGCAACGACATCATGCCGTTCCAGACCGGAATCGATACGACAAGGCTGATCAACATCTCGCGCCGGGTGGCGACGGTGTCGGGCTTTCCGGTGCAGTTCAACAAGGCCATCGTCGGCAAGAACGCCTTTGCGCACGAAAGCGGCATCCATCAGGACGGGATGCTGAAGAACGCCGAGACGTTCGAGATCATGCGGCCCTCGGACATCGGGTTGAAGGAAACCAATCTGGTGATGGGCAAGCATTCGGGCCGCGCGGCGCTGCGCGCCAAGCTGGCCGAGCACGGGTATGAGCTGGCCGACAATCAGTTGAATGACGTCTTCGTGCGGTTCAAGGCGCTCGCCGATCGCAAGAAAGAGGTCTATGACGACGATCTGATAGCACTGGTGCAAGACAGCACCGCCAACACCGACAGCGACCATCTGCAGGTGAAATTCCTGCGCGTCGTCTGCGGTACCGAGGCCCCGCAATCGGCCGATCTGATCCTGACCATTGACGGCGTGGATCATCAGATCACCGCCGAGGGCGACGGGCCGGTGGACGCGACATTCAAGGCGGTGCGCAAGCTTTACCCGCACGAGGCGCGCCTGCAGCTTTATCAGGTGCACGCCGTGACCGAGGGCACTGATGCGCAGGCCACGGTCAGCGTGCGGATGGAGGAGGACGGCCGCATCGCCACTGGCCAGGCCGCCGATACCGATACGGTCGTGGCCTCGGCCAAGGCCTATGTGAACGCCCTGAATCGGCTGATTGTGCGTCGTCAGAAGTCCGGTCCTGACGCGGACGTGAAAGGGGTCAGCTACAAGGATGCCGGCTGAGACCGGCGGCGCCTAACGGGCCAGAGTTGTAAAAAGACAGTTCTGGCCCCGATACTTCTACTTTCCTTGCGGTAAATATCGCGATCCTGAAAGTTCGGGACATAAGGCAATAAGGCGCGCATGGTCGTACCCAGGCCTCTTCCGCCTGCGACAAGGCTTCTCTATAAGCAAGCGATGCCGCGAGCCTGGCTTTGGGCGGTGGCGGACTGTTTTGGGAATGGGGGATACGCGTGATGGCCTGGCTTGGCGGTCTGTTTTCGACGGATATGGCAATTGACCTCGGGACGGCGAACACGCTGGTCTATGTGAAGGGCAAGGGGATCGTCCTGAATGAACCCTCGGTCGTCGCCTATCACGTCAAGGACGGCAAGCGGCAGGTCCTGGCGGTTGGCGAGGATGCCAAGCTGATGCTGGGCCGCACGCCCGATTCGATCCAGGCGATCCGGCCGATGCGGGAAGGCGTGATCGCCGATTTCGCGGTCGCCGAAGAGATGATCAAGTATTTCATTCGCAAGGTGCACAAGCGCACGACCTTTTCGAAACCCAAGATCATCGTCTGTGTGCCGCATGGCGCCACCCCGGTGGAAAAGCGGGCAATCCGCAATTCGGTGCTGTCGGCCGGTGCCGGTCGCGCGGGACTGATCGCCGAGCCGATTGCGGCCGCCATCGGTGCCGGCATGCCGATCACCGATCCGACCGGCAACATGGTCGTCGATATCGGCGGCGGCACCACCGAAGTGGCAGTGCTGTCCTTGGGCGATATCGTCTATGCGCGCTCGGTCCGGGTCGGCGGCGACCGGATGGACGAGGCGATCATCTCGTACCTGCGCCGCCAGCAGAACCTGCTGATCGGCGAATCGACCGCCGAACGGATCAAGACCTCGATCGGCACCGCACGGATGCCTGACGACGGTCGCGGCGCCACGATGCAGATCCGGGGGCGCGACCTGTTGAACGGTGTGCCGAAGGAGATCGAGATCAATCAGGCGCAAATCTGCGAAGCTTTGGCCGAACCGGTGCAGGCGATCTGCGAAGCGGTGATGATAGCACTTGAGGCGACGCCGCCCGATCTGGCTGCCGACATCGTCGACCGGGGCGTGATGCTGACTGGCGGCGGCGCGCTGTTGGGCGAACTGGATCTGGCTTTGCGCGAGCAGACCGGGCTGTCGGTCTCGGTCGCCGACGAGTCGCTGAACTGTGTGGCGCTTGGCACTGGCAAGGCGCTGGAATATGAAAAACAGCTGCGTCACGTGATAGATTACGATAGCTGACCGCGCAGGTTGAGCGGCAGCTGACGAGGGGGTCCCTTGGCCCGAGACCGGCAATCCAGCGAAGATTTCGTCCGCCCGATCCGGCGTATCCTGATCGGCGGGCTGGTCGCATTCCTGGTTGCCATCTTCATGCTGTGGCGGATCGACAGCCCGCGTGTCGAGCGGCTGCGGGCGCAACTGGTCGACCGTGTGGTGCCCAGTTTCGACTGGGCGATGACGCCGTTCACGCGGGCCGCGGACATGGCCGATGCGTTCCAGAGCTACGCCAGCCTGTACGAGCAGAACCAGGAACTGCGCCGCGAATTGCAACAGATGCGCGCTTGGCGCGAGGCTGCGTTGCAGCTTGAGCAAAAGAACGCGCGGCTTCTGGATCTGAACAACGTGCGCCTCGACCCGCAATTGACCTATGTGACCGGCGTGGTGATCGCCGATGTCGGCTCGCCGTTCCGGCAATCGGTGCTGTTGAATGTCGGCAGCCGCGACGGCATTCAGGATGGCTGGGCGACGATGGACGGGCTGGGGCTGGTGGGCCGGATCTCGGGCGTCGGTGAAACCACCGCGCGGGTGATCCTTCTGACCGATTCCAACAGCCGGATTCCGGTGACGATCCAGCCGTCGGGGCAACGGGCGCTGTTGTCTGGCGACAATTCATCTGTGCCGCCGATCGAATTTCTGGAGAACCCCGATCTGGTGCGACCCGGCGACCGGGTGATCAGTTCCGGCGACGGCGGCATGTTCCCGCCGGGGCTTTTGGTGGGTCAGGTCGCGCAGGGCACGGACGGGCGTCTCAGAACGCGCCTTGCGGCCGATTACGAACGGCTGGATTTCCTGCGCGTCCTGCGGTCCCGGCCCGCCGGGCGGATCAGCGATCCCGGCGGGCTGGTCAGCCCCACCGTGCCGTTCGGGGCCGCGCTGACACCGCTGCCGGGCCCGGCGCCCGAGGTCGAAGCGACGGGTGGCGGCGATGGCTGATCCGATTTCCACGCGGCTATGGCTGGGACGGGGAATCTATCTGCTGATTGCCTGTATCACCATCTTTGCGCGGCTCCTGCCGATGGACCTGGGCCCCGGTTCCACACCCCTACCCGACCTCTTGCTGGCGGTGACTGTGGCGTGGGTTCTGCGGCGCCCCGAGCAGGTGCCGGCCCTGATGATCGCGGCGGTGTTCCTGATCTGCGACATGCTGTTCCTGCGCCCACCAGGGCTTTGGACCCTTATCGTTCTGCTGGCGACCGAGTTCTTGCGCTCCCGGGTGGGTCTGGCACGCGAACTGCCGTTCCCTCTGGAATGGGCGATGGTTGCCCTTGTGCTGTTGTCGGCAACGCTTGCCGAGGGTCTGATCCTGACCATTCTCGTGGTCCCAAACTCTGCAATTGGGGTTGCGCTTTTGCACATCCTGCTGACACTTCTGGCCTATCCGGTAGTCGTGGCGGCGCTGAGGTTCGTGCTGGGCCTGCGCCGTGCGGCACCCGGCGAGATGGACGCAATCGGGAGGCGGGTATGAGACGGACAGTCCGCGACACCGAGGAAAGCGCACGCCGCATCACAAGGCGCGGCTTGCTTCTGGGTGGCACGATGCTGGCCTCTGCAGGGATTTTGGGCCTGCGGATGCGGTTCATGCAGGTCGAACAGGCCGACCAGTTCCGCCTGCTGGCGGAGGAGAACCGGATCAACATCCGGCTGATCCCGCCCGCGCGAGGGCAACTTTACGACCGCAACGGCGTGCTGATCGCGGGCAACGAACAGAACTATCGCATCGTCCTGGTGCGCGAGGATGCGCGCGATGTGCCAGCGGTGATCGCGGCTTTGCGCAAGATCATGACACTGGATGAAGAGGAGCTGGCCCGCGCCCTGAAAGAGATGGAGCGACGCAGCCCGTTCGTGCCGGTGACGATTGCCGACCGGATCAGCTGGGACGAACTGTCTGCGGTTGCGGTGAATGCCCCTGCCCTGCCCGGCGTGACGCCCGAGGTCGGGTTGTCGCGAATCTATCCGCTTGGGGCCGACACGGCCCATGTTCTGGGCTATGTCGGCCCGGTCAGCGATTACGATCTGGAGCGGCTGGCCGATCCCGATCCGCTGTTGCAAATCCCGCGCTTTCAGATCGGCAAGATCGGTGTCGAGGCCCGGCTGGAAGACCTTTTGCGCGGCAAGGCGGGGTCGAAGCGGATTGAGGTGAACGCGGCGGGCCGGGTGATGCGCGAACTGGACCGCGAGGAATTTCAGGCCGGTGCGGATGTGCAGTTGACGATCGACCACGGGCTGCAGAATTTCATTCTGGCGCGGCTTGGCGAGGAAAGCGCTGCCGGCATCGTGCTGGACGTGACGACCGGCGATATTCTGGCCATCACCTCGGCCCCGGCCTTCGATCCGAACCTTTTCGTGCGCGGTATCTCGATGGCCGAATACAGCGCCCTGACCGGAGACGACCATCGCCCGCTGGCCGACAAGACCGTGCAGGGCGCCTATCCGCCGGGGTCGACATTCAAGATGGTGACCGCCCTGGCCGCCCTCGAAGCCGGGCTGATCGACGCCCAAGAGACGGTCTATTGCGGCGGCTACCGCGAGGTCAGCGGGCGAAGGTTTCATTGCTGGTCTCGCGGCCACGGTCGCGTCGACCTGCACAAGAGCCTCGTCGAAAGCTGCGATATTTTCTACTACGAGATGGCCCAGCGCGCCGGGATTGACCGGATCTCCGAAATGGCGCGCCGACTGGGTCTGGGGCAACGCTATGACATTCCGATGTCGGCGGTGACCGAGGGTCTGGTGCCCTCGCGCGAGTGGAAGCGCGAGCGTCGGGGCGAAGAATGGCAGATCGGCGATTCGCTGAACTCTGCCATCGGCCAGGGCTTTGTTTTGGCCTCACCGTTGCAACTGGCCGTGATGACGGCGCGGATCGCCACCGGCAAGGCGGTGGTGCCGCGGCTGGTGAAATCCGTTGGTGGCATAGAAGAGCCTGAGCCGGTCTTTGCCGATCTCGGCCTCTCCGAGGTGAACCTGCGTCTGATCCGCCGGGCGATGTTCGGCGTGTCGAACGAACGGCGCGGCACTGCCTATGGCTCGCGCATTGCGACCGACGAGATGCGCATGGCGGGCAAGACCGGCACCAGCCAGGTGCGCAGTATCACAGCGGCCGAGCGGGCGCGCGGCGTGTCCCGGAACGAAGACCTGCCGTGGGAGCGGCGCGATCACGCGCTGTTCGTGTCGTTTGCGCCTGCCGAGGCGCCGCAGCTGGCGGTTTCGGTCGTGGTCGAGCATGGCGGCGGCGGATCGACCGCAGCGGCGCCCATCGTGCGCGATATCGTGCTGCAAGCACTTTATGGCGGGCTGCCGCCACTGGCCGCCTATCCGGAAAGTCAGCGTGGCCGGATCCGGACGATGCAGGAAGAACTACCTCTGCGCAGTCCGGACGCCGCCCCCGGCAAGGCAGGCCGCGCGTGAGTTTTCTGGAATATTCCGTCAAGCGGGTACCAGTCGGCCCACGCAAGGTTCTGCACCTCAACTGGGCACTGGTGGTTCTGCTGACCGCCGTCGCGGGCGTCGGATTCCTGATGCTCTACTCGGTCGCGGGCGGTGACATGTCGCGTTGGGCCGAGCCGCAGATGAAGCGCTTTGCGGTGGGATTGGCGCTGATGTTCGTCATTGCCTTCGTGCCGATCTGGTTCTGGCGGAACATGGCCGCCGTCGCCTACGGCCTGTCGATGCTGCTGCTGATCGCGGTTGAGCTTGTCGGCGATATCGGCATGGGCGCACAACGGTGGCTTGATCTGGGGTTCGTCCGGTTGCAGCCCTCCGAAGTGACCAAGATCGCGCTCGTGATGGTGCTTGCGGCCTATTACGACTGGCTCGATATTCGCAAGACCTCGCATCCTTTCTATGTGCTGGTGCCGGTGATCCTGATCCTGGTGCCGACCGCGCTGGTGCTGAAGCAGCCCGACCTTGGCACAGCACTTTTGCTGCTGCTGGGCGGAGGTGCGGTGATGTTTGCCGCCGGGGTCAACTGGCTTTACTTCGGTACGCTGATCGCCGCTGGGATCGGGCTTGTCACGGCGGTGTTCGCGTCACGTGGCACGACCTGGCAGTTGCTGGAGGATTATCAGTTCGGGCGCATCGACATCTTTCTGAACCCCGGGTCTGACCCGTTGGGTGCGGGCTATCACATCACCCAGGCCAAGATCGCGTTGGGGTCCGGCGGCTGGACCGGCCGCGGATTCATGCAAGGCACGCAATCGCGGTTGAACTTCTTGCCCGAAAAGCACACCGATTTCATCTTCACGACGCTGGCTGAAGAATTCGGCTTTATCGGGGCCTTCTCGCTCCTCAGCCTCTACGCGCTGATCATCGGCTTTTGCCTGGTGTCGGCCTTCGGCAACAAGGACCGCTTTGCCTCGCTTTTGACCATCGGCATCGCGTTCAGCTTTTTTCTCTACTTCGCGATCAACATGGCGATGGTGATGGGATTGGCGCCGGTGGTGGGTGTGCCGTTGCCGCTGGTGTCCTATGGCGGGTCGGCGATGATGGTGTTGCTGATGGCGTTCGGTCTGGTGCAGAGCGCACATATTCACAGGCCGGGATAACGCGATGCTGACTGTCCTCTTTGCCGCGGGTGCGGACCGCTGGCCCGCCTACCGCGACCACCTAACGAGGGCCATCGCCGAAGCGGGGATCCAGGCCAAGGTGGTTCTTGAGGCCGATCCCGCCGTGATCGACTACATTGTTTTCGCGCCAAACGGCCCGATCGAGGATTTCCGCCCCTACACCAGGGCCAAGGCGGTTTTGAACCTTTGGGCCGGGGTCGAGAATGTGACCGGCAACCCGACCCTGAACATCCCGTTGGCGCGAATGGTCGATCCGGCCCTGACCGAGGGAATGGTGGAATATGTCACCGGCCACGTGCTGCGCCATCATCTGGGGATGGACGCGCATATTCACGGGCTGAAAGGCGAATGGCCAGCGGGTGCGCCGCCACTTGCGCGGGAACGAACGGTCGCCGTGCTGGGGCTTGGCGCATTGGGCTGCGCCTGCGCCGAAGCGCTAGTGGCGCTGAGGTTTCGGGCGGTGGGGTGGAGCAGACGGCCCAAAGACGTGCCTGGCGTGCTGTGCCGCAATGGCGACGACGGGCTGGACCAGACGCTTGCCGAGGCCGGGATCGTGGTCACGCTGCTGCCGCTGACGCTCGGGACCGAAAACCTGCTGAACGCGCAGCGGCTGTCACTTCTGCCCAAAGGTGCCGTGCTTGTGAACCCCGGGCGCGGCGGGTTGATCGACGATGAGGCGCTTCTGGCGGCACTGGACCGGGGCGATATCGGCCACGCGACGCTGGATGTGTTCCGGGTCGAGCCGCTGCCCCCCGATCATCCCTACTGGGCGCACCCGCGCGTTACCGTGACCCCGCATATCGCCGCCGAAACCCGCGCCTCCAGCGCCGCGCGGGTGATCGCCGATAATATCCGCCGGTCCGAGGCCGGCGAGCCGCTGTTGCATCTCGTTGATCGTGGGGCGGGCTACTAGGGTTGCTGGCGTTACCTGAGGCGCGGTGGCGTGTCGGGATCGCTGCCGGGAGGTGCGCGGTCGGGCGCTTGCCGCGGCACGGGAATATCGAACCGCAGGCCGACCTTGGCAAGGCGGGCCGCAGCGGGGTCAGTGGTTTCAAGGAAGATCACGTCGATCTGGCCTGCCTCGATACCGGAAAATGTCAGCGCTTCCGAGATCGCCGTGGACAGCGCTGGTTCCGCGCCCGGACGGGTTCCGGTGAAGGCCAGAAGGTGGCTTTGCACACCGCCCTCATAAGTGACCCCGGCAAGATAGGCGTGACGGGCCAGCCCCTCGGCCCCCGTCAGCTTGACCGAAAACGCCTCGATCAGCCGGTCGGGTAGGCCCAGGGGCGCGCGGATTTCAGCGATTGTTCCCTCTGCCTCGTCCGGGCGCTGGCGCAGCGTCTCGGCCATCCAACCGATGGCCTGGGCTGGCAGCAGGATTTCCGAACCCGCCCCCAGGTTGAGGCCAAGGCCGATATTGCGCTCGGCAAGCATCGCCACCAACACCCGCCCCGACAGTGCGGCGAACGGGGCGGCGCGTTCGACGAAGGCGGTGATGCGGTCTTCAAGGTCGAAGGCAAGTGCGACATCGCCGTCTTCCAGCGCAAACAGTTCTGGCATCAGGCTGTCGCCTTTCGATTCCGAGGCCAGCAGCAGGAACAGTTCGGCATCGGCCAGACGTTCGAAAAACCGCAGCCGTGCCGCGTCGTCTTCCCCGGCGGACACCATCGCGGCATGAGCGCGGTCGATTGGGGTTTCCATGCTGCTCATCCCTCCAGAACGGTGCGGACGCGATGCTGCAGAACCGGCAGCAACTCGGCCTCGAACCACGAATTGCGTTTCAGCCAGCCGGTATTGCGCCAGGACGGATGCGGCAATGGGAATACATCGGGCGCATGGTCGCGCCAGCGTGCAACAGTTTCGGTGACGCTTGCGCGGGTGTCGAGTTGCCACTTCTGTGCAGCACCGCCGATCAGGATGCGCAGGCGCAACGCGGAAAGCGACTGCATCACCCGCCGGTGCCAAGTCTGGGCGCAGATCGTCGGCGGCGGCAAGTCTGATCCCTTGGCGTCGTAACCCGGAAAGCAGAACGCCATCGGCACGACAGCGACGCGGTTCTGATCGTAGAACTCGGCCTCGGATAGCCCCAGCCAGGTGCGCAGCCTGTCGCCGGACGGATCGGTAAACGGGCGCCCGCTGTCGTGCACGCGCAGGCCCGGCGCCTGCCCGGCAATCAGCAGCCGGGCGGTGGGGCGGAACCAGACCACCGGACGCGGCGCATGTGCGGTTGCCGTCGCGGCAAAGCGCGCGGCGCACAGCCTGCACGACGTGATGTCGTCGCCGAGCGTGGAAGGTGTTTTCAGAACGGTCATCGGTGATACCCTAACCCCTGACCGCCCGGGCGAAAGCCCCTGTTCCAGCCGACCCGCCGTTGCCCTTTAGCCACGGTCAGATATTGCACTGAAACCGGGAGGTCCGGCACGCCATGTATCGGGTCTGGAATTTCATTACCGATTATTCGCTGCTGCTGATTGCAGGCACGCTGATCGCGCTGTTCTGGGCCAATCTCGACCCCGAAAGCTACCACGATGTCGTCGATTTCGTGATCGCCGACAACTTCACCAACGGCAACGCCTATATCGAGAATGGCCAGGTCACCCGCACGCTGACGATGCACTACCTCGTCAACGATGTGCTGATGGCGTTTTTCTTCGCCATCGCTGCGAAAGAGGTGTGGGAGGCGATCATCCTCCAGAACGGGGCGTTGCGCGAGCGCAAGTCCCTGACGCCTCTGGTAGCGACCCTGGGTGGCATGATCGGCCCGGTTACTGTCTACCTTAGTCTGGCGCTGCTGATGGGCCCTGCGAAGTTCGGCGAGGTGGCAAACGGCTGGGCAATCCCGACCGCCACCGATATCGCGTTCTCCTACCTCGTCGGGCGGTTCGTCTTCGGCGCCGGGCATCCGGCGGTGCGGTTCCTGCTGCTTCTGGCGATTGCCGACGATGCGGGCGGGCTTTTGATCCTTGCGATCTTCTACCCGACGGGCGAACTGGCGCCGGAATGGCTGCTTCTATCGATTGCCGCTGCGACTGCAGTCTTTGCGCTGTTCAATTGGTTGCCGCGGCATCTTGATCGTGGCGATCAACTGCGCCAGAAATCCACCTGGGCGCGGCAAAGGCTGTCCTATTGGCCCTACCTCGCTGCTGATTGCCTAAGCTGGTACGGCTTTCAGCAATCCGGTCTGCACCCGGCGCTGGGGCTGTTGCCGATCGTGCCGACCCTGCCGCATGCCGACCGTGCCTTCGGAATTTTCGCCGAGGCCGAGCAATACCTGACCGACCTTCTAAACCACGCCGAACATCTTTTGAAACGCCCCGTCGAGGTGGTGCTGTTCTTCTTCGGCCTGTTGAATGCCGGGGTCGAGTTTTCGACCATCGCGGCGCCGACCTGGCTGGTGCTGGCGGGCCTGCTGATCGGCAAACCTGCGGGTATCTTGCTGTTTGGCTGGATCGCGGCGCGCCGGATGGGGTTTGGACTGCCGATCGGCATGCGGATCGTCGATCTGTTCGTCATCGGCTGTGTCGCGGCGATCGGCTTTACCGTGGCGATATTCGTGGCGTCGGTTGCCTTCGATAGCGGCGCGGTGCAGGACGCGGCAAAGATGGGGGCGCTTCTCAGCTTTGGCGCTGCGGTGATTTCAATCGTCGCGGGCAGGCTTTGCGGGGTCGAAAGAAAAACCTCCTGAAACGCCCGGGCGGCGGGATCATGCCGAGGTCGTGACCGGACCTTGCTGTCTTCTGTTGAGAATTCAAACATACTATCGACCTATTGATATCCTAACCTTATGTTTCGCCAAGGCTTCGGCCTGACGAGCTAGCACAATGGAGGCAGGTCACGGCCGGCGATGCTGGAATTCGAGAATGTCAGCAAGTCCTTCTGGACCGGCACGCAGCGCAAGGTGATCCTTGACCGCGCGTCGTTCCGCGTGGAACTGGGCAACTCGCTGGGTATCCTGGCGCCGAACGGCACCGGAAAGACCACCCTCGTCCGGATGATGTCGGGGCTGGAAAAGCCTGATGAAGGCGTGATCCGAAAAACCTGCCGGGTGTCGTTTCCACTTGGATTCATGGGTGGCACCGTTGGCAAGCATTCGGCGACCCAGAATGCCCGCTTCATCGCGCGCCTCTACGGTCTGGACCCCGACTATGTCGAAGCCTTTTGCCGCTGGCTGTGCGATATCGACGAATATTTCGATATGCCGCTCGCGACCTACAGCTCCGGCATGGGCGCACGTTTCATGTTCTCACTTCTGCTGGCGCTGGATTTCGAGATCTATCTGATCGACGAAGGCATGCCCGGGGTCGGTGATGTCGAGTTCAACCGCCGCGCGGGCGAGGTCTTGGCCGAGCGTCTGCAATACCGCACGGTTGTCATCGTTTCACATTCCCCTGCCACGCTTGAGAAATTCTGCCGATCTGCGGCGGTGTTGCGGAACGGGCAGCTTTACATGTTCGACACTCTGGAAGAGGCGAAAGCGCTTTATGACTATCAGACCTAAAGCGCAGAGGTTTCGGTTGCGGCGCGGCACGCCCGGCCACGGCCAGGGCGAGGCTTTGGATGGCGCAGCCGCGGCGGCGCCGACTGGCGCTTTGGGCGACGATGCTGGCGCCGTGCCGCGCAACCCCGCACTCCTGTCCGGTGATGGATCGGTCCTGCCGAACGAGGACGGTTTTGGGGAACGCGTATTTCCGACAGCGGCAGCAGCCGCCGAGGGTGAAAAACCCGCCGCCGATGCCGGCGAAGTACCCGCCGAACCCTCGATTGCTGAAGAGATTGCGGCGGTTCGCGCCGAAGGCCTGACCGCCCGCCAATTGCGGATGGCGCGGCGGGTCGCATTGCGCCACGGCGTCGTGGCGACATCCGATTTCGATGCGGTCCGGCAGTTGCGCAAGAAAGGCGTCGACCCCTTCAAGCACGGCAACATGCTGGAGCTGGTGGTGGGCGAGGCTGCCAGTGCACGCGCCGACGCCGACGCCTCGAACACCGTCAAACTGCCGCAAACCGTGCCACAGCAACCGGGCCGATTTCCGTCGGTCGCGGCCGCTGCCGAACACCGCCGCGAACGCGAGCTTATCCATGTGCAGCTGGCGATTGCGCGGCGCAGGCAGCGCAAATTGTTCTTCCTCTTTCTGCGCCTCATGGCCTTCGTTTTCTTGCCGACCGCGGCAGCTGGCTATTACTTCTATTCCGTCGCCGCCCCGATGTATGGGACAAAATCGGAATTCGTGATCCAGCAGGCGGCGGCTCAGGGTACCGGAGGAATGGGGTCGCTGTTTTCAGGAACTGCGATGGCCACGGCGCAGGATTCCATCACCGTGCAAAGTTATCTGCAATCGCGCGAGGCGATGCTGCGCTTGGAAGCCGACCTGGGTTTCAAGGAGCATTTTTCCAGCCCGCTGATCGACCCGATCCAGCGATTAGAGCCGAACGCCAGCAACGAGGCGACCTACAAGGTCTATCGGCGCAACGTGAAGATCGGCTACGACCCGACCGAAGGCATCATCAAGATGGAGGTGATCGCCCCCGACCCCACGGTCAGTGCCGGGTTTTCACGGTCGCTTATCTCCTACGCGGAAGAACAGGTCGACAACCTGACCCAGCGTTTGCGCGAAGATCAGATGTCTGGTGCGATAGAGAATTACCATCAGGCCGAGGCAAATGTCCGCACCGCGCAGCAAAGCGTCATCACGCTTCAGGAACAGCGCGGGATATTCTCGGCCCAGGCCGAGGTAGGGGCGGTCTTCGGGCAGATATCGCAGCTCGAGGGGCAGCTTTTGCAAGAGCGGCTTTCCCAGCGGGAACAACAGGAAAACGCGACCCCGAACGCCGCCAGGGTGGCCGCAACCGAACGCAATATCGCGCGGCTTGCGACGATGATCGGGGAATTGCGCGCCGAGATGACCGAGGGCAGCGACAGCACGATGTCACTGGCGCGGATCACCGGCGAACTTCGGATGGCCGAAAGCGAGCTGGAAACCCGACGGATGCTGCTGGCGCAGTCGCTGGAACAGCTGGAATCGGCCCGGATCGAGGCGAACCGGCAGGTCCGCTACCTCTCGACCGGTGTAAGTCCGGTGCCGCCCGATCGACCGACCTATCCACGCTCGCTTGAAAACACCGCCGTGGCGTTCCTCATTTTGTCCGGCATCTACCTGATGCTGTCGATCACGGTGACAATCCTGCGCGAACAGGTCTCGGCCTGATGCGCGAGGTCGGCATCGGAAATCTGACCGTCGGCAACGATCTGCCGCTGACGGTAATCGCGGGTCCGTGCCAGCTGGAAAGTGCCGACCATGCGCAGATGATCGCAGGCCGGATGGCCGAGGTTTGCGCCGCCGCTGGCGCGGGGTTCGTGTTCAAGGCAAGCTACGACAAGGCCAACCGCACCTCGCTTGGCGGCAAGCGCGGCATCGGCCGCGAGTCCGGGCTGGCGGTGCTGGCCGATATCCGCAAGGCGCTGGGCTGTCCGGTCCTGACCGATGTGCACGAGGCTGCGCATTGCGCCGAGGTGGCCGCGTCGGTCGATATCCTGCAGATCCCCGCGTTCCTCTGCCGTCAGACCGACCTCTTGCTTGCCGCAGGCGAAACCGGGTCGGCGATCAACATCAAAAAGGGCCAGTTCCTGGCGCCCTGGGATATGGCCAATGTCGCCGACAAGGTCGCAAGCACCGGCAATCAGCGCATCCTTCTGACCGAACGCGGCGCGAGTTTCGGCTATAACGCGCTGGTCACCGACATGCGCAGCCTGCCCGAAATGATGAAGACCGGCTATCCGGTCGTGATGGACGCAACCCATTCGGTGCAGCAGCCCGGCGGTCTTGGCGGCGCCTCGGGTGGGCAGCGCGAATTTGCACCGGTGATGGCGCGGGCGGCGGTGTCGCTTGGCATCGCGGCGGTCTTCGTTGAAACCCACGAGGCGCCCGACAGCGCGCCCTCGGACGGGCCGAACATGATCCCGCTCGACCAGATGCCGCAATTGATCGAGACGCTGATGGAGTTCGACCGGCTGGCCAAGGCGAACCCGATCCGCCTTTGATCACGGCCAAGGCACTGGACCATCGCGACCCTGGCCTGCATCATCGTGCCCGACGATCCTGCCGGAGCTTTCCAGATGCCAGCCATATTCTGTCGTGCCATTGCGCTTTGCCTGACGATGCTGGCGGTCACCGCGCCCGTGGGGTTCGCGCAGACGGTAGACACAGGTCAGCCGACCGGCGGGATCACTGTCGACGCCTCCGGCACGGACGCGATCCGCCAGGACAGCGCCATCGCCCAGCGCATACGCGACATCCTGTCCGAACTGGATGGCTACGGTAACGTCGCCGTCGATGTCCGTGCCGGTGTCGTGACGCTGACCGGCCGTGTCGCCGAACCCGAACAGATCCGTCGCCTGGACGAACTGGTCACGCGCGTCGACGGCGTCGTCACCATCGAGAACGAAGTGACCGAGACCACCGATCTTGCCGAACGCCTGAACCCGGCGATCGACCGCTTCGAGGCGCGCCTGTTTCAGCTGATCACCGCGCTGCCGATCATCCTGATCGCACTGCTGGTGGGCGGTGCGATTTTCACCGCAGGCCTTTTCATCGCCCGCGCAAAACGTCCCTGGAACAGGATCGCGCCAAATGAATTCATCGCCGAGATCTACCGGATGCTGGTGCGGATGGCGTTTCTGGTCGGCGGCATCGTCGTCGCTCTCGATATTCTAGGTGCGACAGCGCTTCTCGGCACGATCCTCGGCGCCGCCGGGATCGTCGGCCTGGCCATCGGCTTTGCGGTGCGCGACACGGTCGAGAATTTCATCGCCTCGGTGATGTTGTCGATCCGGCAACCATTCCGCCCCAACGACCTGGTCGAGATCGAGGGCGATCTGGGCAAGGTGATCCGCCTTACCTCGCGCGCGACGATCCTTCTGTCGCAGGACGGCAACCACATCCGGATCCCGAACGCCACCGTCTTCAAAAGCCGGATCATCAACTATACCCGCAACGACGAGCGCCGCTTCGTCTTTGATATCGGTGTCGCGCCGGACGCCGATCTCGACGCCACCCGCCGTCTGGTGCAAGAGACGGTGCAGGCCCTGCCCTTCACGCTGGCCGAACCTCAGGCATCGGTCTGGATCGAAGACATCAACGACGCCGGTGTGATCCTGCGCGTCACAGGCTGGTTGCTGCAGCATCAGACAAACTTTCACGTGGCACGCGGCGAGGCGATCCGCATGGTCAAGACCGCGATCGAGGCCAGCGGCGTGGAAATCCCCGACACCACCTATCGGGTCCGCTTCGACCCGCCCTTCGCCCGCCCCGCCACGGTGACCGAGG
>JBBKVJ010000309.1:0-3073 GCA_037968375.1 Paracoccaceae bacterium
GTCATCACCTCGCGTGCGCGGTCGACATGGTGGAACGGGTAATCCCGGCCAAAGCGCACGACGTGCGCGCCTGCAGCGTCGCTGACTTTCCAGCTTTCGTTGGACAATCCGCCGGTCAGCGGCTCGGCGCTGATCTTGCCCTGCCAGCAGGGCAGCGCGCGGATGCGATCAAGGCTCATTCGCTGGCCTCGGTCAGCCCCAGCCGGGCGCGGGTCTTGCGGGCGGCGGCGTGGATCAGACGGTCGGCAGTGATCGCTATGCAGGCAACCGCAAGCCCCGCCGCCAGACCGCGCCCCGGGTCGGCCTTGGTCAGGGCGATGTAAACCTCCTGCCCCAGATCGCGGGTGCCGACCAGGGCGGTGATGACCAGCATCGACAAAGCGAACATGATGGTCTGGTTCACGCCCAGCAGGATCTCGGGCAAGGCGAGACGCAGCTTGATCCGGGTCAGGATCTGAAAGGGCGTGCAGCCCATCGCGCGGCCCGCCTCGATCAGGCGCGGATCGACGCCACGCAGACCAAGTGCGGTATAGCGCACGGCGGGGGCGACGGCGAAGGCGACAACGGCGATCATCGCGGTGAAATCGCCGACCCGGAACAGCATCACGGCGGGCATCAGGTAGACGAAGCTGGGCAGGGTCTGCAACGTGTCGATGATCGCCTGCACCCAGCGCCAGAGGCTGGCGCGTTCGGCGGCGGCAAGGCCGATCGGGATGCCGATGATGAGCGCGAACAGGGTCGAGATGCCGCAAAGGTAGACGGTGATCATCGCCTTTTCCCAGAGGCCAAGGGCGGCGATCAGCAGCGGCAAAAGACTGGTCAACAGCGCCAGCCGGAGGCCGCCAAGCCGCCAGCCCGCCAGCCCCAGAAGCACGGCAACCCCCAGCCAGGGCAGGTCAAGCAAGAAGCGCTTGAACGGGATCAGGAGGTTCAGCAAAAGCGCGTTCTTGATCGCCTCGAGCGTGTCGAAATAGTTGATGTTGATCCAGGCGACGAGGTTCGACCAGAACGTGCCCGTCGATAGTTTCAGCGTGTCGGGATAGGTCTGAAATGCCGGTATCAACAGCCCGGCGACGCTTGCAATCAAGACCATCGCCAGACCCGCAAACAGGTACGGGTGCCGCCCGAACCGGGTGCTGTGCAGATTGCTGTCCGGCGTGCGGCGGGCCATCGCCTGGCTAAGCCGGTCCAGCATCACGGCCAGTGCCACGATGGCGAAACCGCTTTCGACACCGGCGCCGAAATCCAGTCGGCGCAGCGCGGCCAGAACGTCGAAGCCCAGCCCCCCCGCGCCGATCATCGAGGCGATGATGACCATGTTCAGCGACAGCATGATGACCTGATTGACACCCACCATCAGCGCGTCCTGGGCGCTGGGAACAAGGACTTTCCAGGTCATCTGAGTCCGCGTGCAGCCGACCATCTGGCCAAGGTCACGGATCTCGGATGGGACCCGCTTCAGCGCAAGCACGGTAATCCGCGTCATCGGTGGCATCGCGTAGATCACCGTGGCGATCACCGCCGACACCGGGCCAAAGCCGAACAGGATCAGGATCGGCACCAGATAGGCGAACACCGGGATCGTCTGCATCAGGTCAAGAACCGGGCGCAAAAGCTGTTCGACAAGTTGACTGCGATAGGCGGCGATGCCAAGGAGGAGGCCGCCCGCAACCCCCAACGGCACCGCAACGAGGATCGAGGCCAGCGTGACCATCGCGCTGTTCCACTGGTCGAAAACCACGACGAAACTCAGGCACGCGGCGGCAAGCAGCGCCAGCCTCCGCCCGCCCGCATACTGGCCGATCAGCGCGAAGATGGCGATCACTGCAAGCCACGACATCGGCGGCAGGATCTGCGTCGCGGTCGAGCCTTGCCCCGATTGCAGGCCGGTGGACAGAAGGCCAAGGACGACGGTGTAGGGCACCTCGATCACGGCGGCGACAAAGCGGGTGAGTTGCGTGAAGGTGAACAGGCCAAAGCTGGCGTCGTTCAGCAGCCATTTGGAGAACTGGCCGATCCAGCGGGCCAGCGGCAGGATCCAGTTTTTCGGGTAATCGAAGGCCCAGGGCAGCCCGGTGCGGCCCAGCTTCCACAAGATCACGAACAGGATCAAGGCCACCGGCCAAAGCATGCGGCGCGGCCATGCCGGCAGCGCCGGGGCGGGATGGGCGGCGTCCATCCGTCAGCCCCCCAACATCAGCTTGACCACGGCCTCGCGGCGCAAGCTGCCTACGGCCACACCCCCCGCGACGACCCGCAACGTGTCGGCCCCGGCAAGGAACAGCGGTGCTGCCTCGGAGACGGTGGCACGGGCGTCGATCTCGGGGCCGGTTGCGACAGCAGGGTCCATGATCGTCGCCACACGCACCACCTTGGGTTTCGCCACGGCCTGAGTGAACTCGCGGACGTAATCGGTGCCGGGGTTCAGCACGATCTCTTCGGGCGTGCCGCATTGCACGATCTCGCCATCCTTCATGATGGCGATGCGATCGGCCAGACGGATCGCCTCGTCGAAATCGTGGGTGATGAAGACGATGGTCTTTTTCAGCACCGATTGCAGGCGCAACAGCTCGTCCTGCATCTCGCGGCGGATCAGCGGGTCGAGCGCCGAGAACGGCTCATCAAGGAACCACAACTCGGGTTCCACAGCCAGGCTGCGGGCAATGCCGACGCGCTGCTGCTGGCCGCCGGACAGCTGCCGGGGCAAGCTGGCCTCGCGCCCCTCCAAACCGACCAGCGCCACCATCTTGCGCGCACGGGTATCGCGTTCGGCGCGCGGCATGCCCTGAATTTCCAGAGGAAACGCGACGTTGTCCAGAACGCTCAGATGCGGCAGCAGAGCAAAGTGCTGGAACACCATGCCCATCTTGCGGCGCCGTATCTCGATCATCTCGGCCGTGCTGGCGGTCAACAGGTTCTGGCCGTTGTACAGGATCTCACCAGCTGTCGGTTCGACCAGCCGTGACAGGCAGCGCACCAGGGTCGACTTGCCTGACCCGGACAGGCCCATGATGACGAAAACCTCGCCGTCATTGACTGCCATGTCGACCGCACGCACCGCGCCCACCAGCCC
>JBBKVJ010000310.1:0-13397 GCA_037968375.1 Paracoccaceae bacterium
GTCGTCGTCGAAGAGGCCACATCCTCGTCGCGCGCCGGCATCCTTGTGCCGATCCTGGCGCTGATCCTGATCGGCCTCGCGATCTCGAACAATGGCGGCGACGACGAAGTGGTGCGCCCCGACTAAATCTCGGCGCTAGCTGAACATCGCCTTCAGATCACAGGTACCTCGGCGGCCAAGGTCGTCGCGGTACCTGTCCAGAAAATCATCCGCCGCCGCCCGCCCTGCCTCTTTCAGGCGATGCAGAAGATAGGGCGACGGCGTCAGCTTGGTCACCGCCGACAGCTCGTTCATCAGCTCGTCGTCGGCGATCATGTGCACCAGCATATCCTTCATCGCTCCTTCGGCCACCTTGCCGTTCGCAATCAGTCGTTTCACGAAATCAATCGCCCGCAACTCGCGCAAAAGCGACGCATTGAAGCTGATCTCATTGATCCGGTTCTGAATCTCCTGCGTGGTGCGCGGCACGTCGTCGCGCACGATCGGGTTGATGTTGACGATCAGAATGTCGTCCGGCAGCTCAGGCACGAACAGCGGCCAAAGTGCGGGGTTGCCGGTGTAACCGCCATCCCAATAGGCCTCAGGCGTACCGGTAGCGGGGTCGACGAATTCCACCGCCTGAAACAGCGTCGGCAGGCAGGCCGAGGCCAGGATCACCTCGGTGGTCACCTCTGCCGCCTGAAACACCCGGATCTTGCCGGTCCGGACATTGGTGGCTGACACGAAGAATCGCGGCCCCTCGCCCGCACAGATATCGGCAAAGCGGAACTTTTCGACGATCCGCTCCAGCGGATTGCGGTAGGCTGCGCCGAAATCATAGGGGCTGAACATCCGGCCCCAGGCTTCGGCAATCGAAAACGGCACGACGCCCTCGAACATCCGCGACAGCGTTGCCGGTGCGGGACCGAACGCTGCCATCCACGACGCCATGCGAAGATCGCTGACCGCACCGACCTGCGCCCAAAGCCAGTTCAGGTTTTCGCGCGCCGCCGCGCGCCCGCCGCGCACCAGCCCGGCCTTCAGTGCAGCACCGTTCAACGCCCCCGCCGAAGTGCCGGAAATGCCTGCGATCTCGATCCCGTCATCCTGCAAGATCCGGTCCAGAACGCCCCAGGTGAACGCCCCATGCGCGCCGCCGCCCTGCAAGGCCAGATTGATCCGTATCGCCTCAGCCATCGGACACCCCCCTCATTGCGGTCTTTCATTTTGGCTCAAATATGTCCGCCGGAGGCCCGGGTTTTCGCAGAATACTCGCGCCCTCAAAGTGCCGTCCATCCGCCATCGACGCTGATCGTTGTGCCGGTGATCTGATCGGCGGCGGGCGAGCACAGAAACGCCACCGTGCCGCCGATCTGCCCCGTCGTGGCAAACTCCTTCGACGGCTGGCGCGCCAGCATCACCTCGCTGATCACCGTCTCGCGGTCCATCTTGTGGCTTTTCATCTGGTCGGGGATCTGCGCCTCGACCAGCGGCGTCAGCACATAGCCCGGGCAGATCGCATTGCAGGTGATGCCCTGCCCCGCGGTCTCTAGTGCGGTGGTCTTTGACAGACCGACAATGCCGTGCTTGGCCGCGATATAGGCGGATTTGTAGGGCGAGGCGGTCAGCCCGTGCGCCGAGGCGATGTTCACCACCCGGCCCCAGCCCGCCTTGCGCATCATCGGCAGCGCCATCGCGGTGGTATGAAACGCCGAGGTCAGGTTGATTGCAATGATCGCGTCCCACTTTTCGACCGGAAAATCCTCAATCGCCGCGACATGCTGGATGCCCGCATTGTTGACCAGGATATCGCACGCACCCGCCGCCTCGATCAGCTTGCGACACTCGCCCGCCTTCGACATATCGGCCTTGATGTAGCGCGCCGTCACGCCATGCGCGCGGCCGATCTTCTCGGCCAAAGCGTGGTCCTCCTTGCTGTCGGTGAACGAGTTCAACACGACATTCGCCCCGGCCCGCGCCAGTTCCTCGGCGATGCCGAGACCGATGCCAGAGTTCGATCCGGTGATCACGGCGGTTTTGCCTGAAAGGGTCATGGTGGCTCCTTGAAATGGGCTGGCGATTCGCATCGGCGATTCTGTCGCGGCTCAACCTAAAGGCCCGGCAACCGGATTCCACTGACCCCATTGCCGCATGGGCCAAAAAAAACGCCCGCACAAGGCGGGCGTTAAGTTATTGAGGCAGGTTTCATACAGGCAAGAAACCTATCGAGCAGTGCTGATGTTATATGCCGATATCCGCCGAGGTCCAAGCTAAAAGTTTGAAAAGGCTCGCACTCGCAGGTAGCGTCGGGCGCAAGAAACCATCGGCAGAAGGCGGGATCAAATGATGTTCGGACGCAGGCTAACGACGATCGCGGCGGCGGCACTTGCCGGTCTGACCATACTGGCGGCACCCGCGCTGGCCGAGCCCCGTCATGGCATAGCTATGTATGGCGACCCGGTCCTGCCACCTGATTTTGTGTCTCTACCCTACGCCAACCCGGATGCGCCACAGGGCGGGCGGATCGTCTTTGGCGAGGGCGGCGGGTTCGATTCCCTCAACCCCTACATCCTGAAGGGTAATGCGCCCTACGGGGTTCGGGTGCATGTCGTGGAAAGTCTGATGGGTCGAAATTGGGACGAGCCGTTCACGCTGTACTGCCTTTTGTGCGAATCGGTCGAGACGCCGGATGACCGGTCCTGGGTCGAATTTACCCTGCGCGAGGCGGCCCGATTCTCGGATGGCAGCCCGGTGACGGTTGAGGATGTGATCTGGTCTTTCGAGACGCTGGGCACGATCGGCAACCCGCGCTATCTGGGTGCGTGGAAAAAGGTCGAGGGTATCACCGCGACCGGGCCGAAAACCGTCCGCATCACCTTCAACACCGAAGACCGCGAGATGGCGCTGATCATGGGCCTGCGCCCGATTCTGAAAAAGGCGCAGTGGGAGGGCCGCGATTTCGCCGAAAGCTCGCTCGAGGTGCCGATCGGCACCGGCCCCTATGTCATCGACAGCCACGAGGCGGGCCGCCTGGTCCACTTCACCAAGGATCCCGATTATTGGGGCCAGGACCTGCCCTTCAACCGCGGCCAGAACAACCTGGCCGAGATCCGCTACGACTATTACGGCGACGGCGAGGTGGTGGTCGAGGCGTTCAAGGCCGGTGCGGTCGACAGTTACCGCGAAGGTAACGCCGTGAAATGGCAGACCGCCTATGACATTCCCCGCGTCCTGAACGGCGAGATCGTGAAATCGGAGATTCCGCATGGCCGCCCGTCGGGGCTGACCGGCCTTGTGATGAACACCCGCAAGCCGCAGTTTTCCGACTGGCGGGTGCGCGAGGCGATGATCCAGGCGTTCAACTACGACTTCCTGTCGGCGCAGCTGAACGCCGGGTCGGACCCCCGGCCCCGGTCGTATTTCGACAACTCCGATCTGGGCATGCGCGACGGCCCTGCCGAAGGCCCTGTGCTGGAAATCCTGACCCCCTTCAAGGACGCCTTGCTGCCCGGCGCGCTGGACGGCTACAGCTTTGCGCAGGGCGAGCGTGGAGAGGCCAACCGCGCCGGTATCCGCCGCGCCACCGATCTGTTTGCCGAGGCCGGATGGACCGTGCAGGACGGCCTGATGAAGAACGCCGCTGGCGAAGCTTTCGGCTTTGAGATCGTGCTGCAGCTTGGCTCGTCCGAACAGCAGGCCATCGTCGACACCTATATCGAAAGTCTGACCCGCCTCGGCATCCGGCCCAAGGTGACGACAATCGACAGCGCCCAATACCGCGAGCGCATCAATGCCTATGATTTCGACATGACCTGGCTTTCCCGCGTGGTGTCGCTGTCGCCCGGTAACGAGATGAACTTCTACTTTGGCTCGGCCGTGGTGGATGAGCCCGGCAACCGCAACTGGATGGGTGCCAATTCACCCGCCATCGACACGCTGATCGCCGATATCCTGTCGGCCCGCACCCGCGAAGACTTCGTCGATACCACCCGCGCGCTGGACCGGGTGCTGACCTCGGGGCGCTACATCATTCCGATCTGGTATTCGAAAGTGTCGCGGCTGGCACACAGCAAACGGTTGAAGTTTCCGAAAACCTTGCCAGTCTACGGCGACTGGCCGGGCTTTCAGCCCGATGTCTGGTGGTATGAGGAGTGAGACCGATGATCCGCAACACCTTGCTTATTCTGGCGCTGGGCCTGACCCTTGTCGCCTGCAACGCTGTCGAAGGCGCCGGCCAGGACATTTCCGGTGGCGCACGGGCGGTCAAGAACACCTTCTGACATCAGCGGCTGGCAGAGGTGCCTCTGGTGCCCGCGTCACCGATCGAAGGCCGGTATGCAAACGCATACCGGCTTTCGGCCTTTCCGGTTTTCGCCTAAGACGCGCGAAAGCCGTTTTTTGTGGGACCGGAGAAAACCATGTCGAAGATCAAAGTAGCCAACCCCGTCGTCGAACTGGACGGCGACGAGATGACCCGGATCATCTGGGATTTCATCAAGCAAAAGCTGATCCTGCCCTATCTGGATATCGATCTGAAATACTACGACCTCGGCATGGAGGAACGTGACCGCACCGACGATCAGATCACCGTCGACGCGGCGCACGCGATCAAGGAACACGGCGTCGGCGTCAAATGCGCGACGATCACGCCGGACGAAGGCCGGGTTGAGGAATTCGGGCTGAAAAAGATGTGGCGCAGCCCGAACGGCACGATCCGCAACATCCTGGGCGGTGTCATCTTTCGCCAGCCGATCATCTGCCAGAACGTGCCGCGTCTGGTGCCGGGCTGGACCAAGCCTATCGTCGTCGGCCGACATGCCTACGGCGATCAGTACCGCGCCACCGATTTCCGCTTTCCGGGGCCGGGCAAGCTGACCATCAAGTTTGTCGGCGACGATGGCGAGACCATCGAGCGCGAGGTGTTTCAGGCCCCAGGTGCCGGGGTGACGATGGCGATGTACAACCTCGATGACAGCATCATCGACTTCGCCCGGGCCTCGCTGAACTACGGGCTGAACCTGGGCTGGCCGGTGTATCTTTCGACCAAGAACACCATCCTCAAGGCCTATGACGGCCGCTTCAAGGACCTGTTCCAGCAGGTCTTTGACGAGGAGTTCGCCGACAAGTTCAAGAAGGCCGGCATCACCTACGAACACCGCCTGATCGACGACATGGTCGCCTCGGCGCTGAAATGGTCGGGCGGTTATGTCTGGGCCTGCAAGAACTACGATGGCGACGTGCAGTCCGACACCGTGGCGCAGGGCTTTGGCTCGCTGGGTCTGATGACCTCGATCCTGATGTCGCCCGACGGCAAGGTGGTCGAGGCCGAGGCTGCGCATGGCACCGTCACCCGCCACTACCGCCAGCACCAGAAGGGCGAGGCGACCTCGACCAACTCGATCGCCTCGATCTACGCCTGGACCGGCGGTCTGAAGCATCGCGCCAAGCTGGACGGCAATGCCGCACTGGCCAAGTTTGCCGATACGCTGGAAAAGGTCACCGTGCAGGCGGTCGAGGATGGCCACATGACCAAGGACCTGGCCCTGCTGGTGGGGCCCGAGCAAAAGTGGCTGACCACGATGGGCTACCTGGAAAAGGTCGACGCGTATCTGGGCAAGGCGTTGAACGGCTGACAGAATAATCGCAAGCTTTTCCGGAACAAGTCTCTGCCTCGGGCGTTGGCCGATTACGAAATCGTGATCAGCGCGATGCGGGGGGTGCGGCCTTGACCGACCTCGCGCATCTGACAAAAAAGGAGACTTCCCATGGGAGGCATTATCTATCTCGTCGGTCTTATCGTGGTCGTTCTGGCCATCCTGTCGCTTCTGGGGCTTGCCTGAGATGGCCGAGCGCACAGAAAGAATGACAGCGGCCACCGCGCCACTGCTCGAGCATGAGGGCAGCTATGTCGACTGGCCCGCTATTATCGCAGGCGCGATCATCGCCGCCGCCATTGGCCTGCTGTTCGGCGGTTTCGGTGCCGCGCTGGGGCTGTCGGTGGTTTCACCCCTGGAAAACGAAGGCTCTGCGGGCTGGGCGGTGATTATCGTCGGCGCCTGGATGCTGGTCACCACTGTGGTCAGCTATGGGGCCGGTGGCTATATCGCCGGCCGGATGCGGCGCCGGATGGACAATGCGACCGCCGATGAGGTCGGCACCCGCGATTCCGTTCACGGCCTCGTCGTCTGGGCACTTGGTCTGCTGATCGGCGGCTGGATCGCCGCGTCGGTGATCACATCGACCGTGTCGGCCATCGGCAAGGCGGCGGAAGTCACCGTCAGCGCCGCAGGCAGTGTCGCCGAGGGTGCTGCAAGCATGTTGGGCGGCGAAGGCGGACCGATCGACGGCGTCGTCGAGAATCCGCTGGCCACGATCAATGCGCGGCTGTTGCAAGGCACCGGCGTGCAGTTGGACAGCAACGCAAGCCTGTCGAACGGCGCGATGGCGGTTCTGGCCGAAGTGGCGCGGACCGGCGAGATGTCGGAGGCGAACAAGGCCTATCTTGCTGCCGAGCTTGCGGCGGATTCGAACCTGACGACGGCCCAGGCCGAAACCCGGATCGAGACCGCGACGGCGGAAGTGGTCGAGGTTCGCGACGAAGCCATGGCGCGGGTCGAAGCCGCTGCCGATCAGGCCCGTATCGCTGCCGAAAAAGCGCGTCGCTCTGCCGTGCTGACCGGCTTCATGCTGGCGGCCGGCGCGCTGATCGCGGCTGCCGCCGCTGTCTGGGGCGCAAGCCTTGGCGGCGTGCACCGCGACGAGGGCAAGTTCTTCACTGGCTTTCGCAGCTTCTGAACCGCCTGATGCCGATATGACCGGAACGCCCCCGCCAATGACGCGGGGGCGTTTAGCGTTATCGGGCCCGCGGATGATTTGGGGCTGGCCTTTTGCGCGCCCGTAAGCTACGCCCCCCGCCAACCTCAGACAGCCCTGAAAAGAGACCCCGATGGAGCTTCGCAACATCGCCATCATCGCGCATGTGGACCACGGCAAGACCACGCTCGTTGACCAGCTATTGAAACAATCCGGCGCGTTTCGCGAAGGCCAGCAGGTCAACGAACGCGCGATGGACAGCAACGATATCGAGCGCGAGCGCGGCATCACGATCCTGGCCAAGTGTACCTCGGTCGAGTGGAAGGGCACCCGGATCAACATCGTCGACACCCCCGGCCACGCCGATTTCGGTGGCGAGGTCGAGCGGATCCTGTCGATGGTCGATGGCGTTTGCCTGTTGGTCGATGCCGCCGAAGGCCCGATGCCGCAGACCAAATTCGTGTTGACCAAGGCGCTGGCGCTGGGGCTGCGGCCCATTGTGGTTCTGAACAAGGTCGACAAGCCCGATGCCGAGCCCGACCGGGCGCTGAACGAGGTGTTCGACCTGTTCGCCAACCTTGGCGCGGAAGACGAACAGCTGGATTTCCCGCATGTTTATGCGAGCGGCCGCGCAGGATGGGCCGATGCCGAGCTGGACGGGCCGCGTGAAGACCTGTCCGCCCTCTTTGACATGATCCTGGCCCATGTGCCGACGCCCAAGCAACTGGCCAATGTGAACGAGCCGTTCCGGATGCTGGCGACCACGCTGTCGGCCGATCCGTTCATCGGGCGTATCCTGACGGGCCGTGTCGAGGCGGGTCGTCTTAAGGTCGGTGAGACGGTGAAGGCGCTGTCGCGCACCGGCGAGAAGCTGGAGCAGTTCCGGGTCAGCAAGATCCTGGCGTTCCGGGGTCTGGCCTCGACGCCGATCGATCTGGCCGAGGCCGGCGATATCATCACGCTGGCGGGGATGACCAAGGCGACCGTGGCAGACACTTTGTGTGCCCCCGAGATCGATATCCCCCTGCCCGCGCAGCCCATCGACCCGCCGACGATTTCCGTCACCTTCGGGATCAACGATTCGCCGCTGGCGGGGCGCGATGGGTCAAAGGTGCAAAGCCGGGTGATCCGCGAGCGCCTGATGCGCGAGGCGGAAGTGAACGTCGCGATCAAGGTCGCCGATACCGCGGGCGGCGATGCCTTTGTGGTGTCGGGGCGCGGCGAATTGCAGATGGGTGTCCTGATCGAGAACATGCGCCGTGAGGGGTTCGAATTGTCGATCTCGCGTCCGCAGGTGATTTACCGCGACGAAGGCGGTGTGCGGCTGGAACCGATCGAGGAAGCCATCATCGACGTCGATGACGAGTTCACCGGGGCGGTGATCGACAAGATCACCGGCGAGCGGAAGGGCGATCTGGTCGAGATGAAGCCCGCCGGAGCCGGCAAGACCCGGATCGTGGCGCATGTGCCGTCGCGCGGGCTGATCGGCTATCATGGCCAGTTCCTGACCGACACCCGTGGCACCGGCGTCTTGAACCGCATCTTCCACGGCTGGGCGCCCTACAAGGGCACGATCCAGGGGCGTCGGCAAGGTGTTCTGATCTCGATGGAGGCGGGCGTCTCGGTGGCCTATGCGCTGTGGAACCTCGAAGAGCGCGGCAAGATGTTCATCGGCGCGCAGGAGCAGATCTACGAGGGCATGATCATCGGTGAGCATAGCCGTGAGAACGATCTGGAAGTGAACCCCTTGAAGGGCAAGAAGCTGACCAACGTGCGGGCAAGCGGCACGGACGAGGCGGTGCGGCTGACGACGCCGGTGCGGATGTCGCTGGAAGAGGCGATTGCCTATATCGACGATGATGAGCTGGTCGAAGTGACACCGAAGGCGATCCGGCTGCGCAAGCGCCACCTTGATCCGCACGAGCGCAAGCGGCAGGCGCGGGCGGGGTGATCCGGAGCGCTTTATTCGTCGTGAGTGTGAACCGGGACGATGGCCCTCCCGCCCCTCGTCATGGGCCTTGCGGCCCAATCCTCGTGTTGGGCCCGGCGCCGCCTTGCAGGCGGCGGGCCTCCGGCGGGAATATTTAAGACCGAAAGAAGCCGATTGGCTTGTGCCTGTGAGAGACGATGCGCCGCCGGTTGGTGCGCTTTTCGCCGCCGGATGGTGCGCTTTTCGCCGCCGCCGGTACGCCCTGCCACCAACTGACCAGCGCGGGTGTGCTGTGCGGTTATCTTGCCGAGCTTGGGTCCGGCGACTCGGACGGTAACCTTCGCATCCCGCAGCGCTGGCGACGTTTTTCAGGCCGCGAGGCCGAGGGAGGCGGGCTGGAACGGGTGCACCGTCACCTGATCACCTTCAAAGATGCAAAAACTACCGGGCTGTACCTTTTCCCAACCGGCCTCGCCAATCGCGAGCGGTTCGGAGACGACGGCGCGGCCCCCCGAAGCCAGCCAGCGGTGATAGAGCGTCGGCGCCTGATCGTCGCTGGCGTAGCGCACCGCATAAAGCCGTTCGCCGTCCGAAAAGGCCGCCGTCAGGCGCATGTGCGGAGTGCCGCCTTTTTCGCGCGAAAGCGCCTCGAACCGCGCGGTGGCGCGGGCGAGAGCACCGATCGGATCATCGCTGAGGCCCTCGGACAGCGCCACGAGGAAAAACGCCTCGCTGTCGGTGGCACCCTTGCGGTGCGGGTAGAGCCAATCGGGGATCATCATGTCGGCGTCGCGGCGGAACGCCTCAAACCCGCCGATCTGGCCGTTGTGCATGAACGACCATTTGCCGACGGTGAACGGATGGCAGTTGTTGCGGCTGGTGGCGGTGCCGGTCGAGGCGCGGACATGGGCCAGAAAGAGGCCCGATTTCACCTGTTCGGTGACGGCGCGCAGGTTCGGGTCGGACCAGGCCGGCAAGGTGTCGCGGTAAAGCCCCGGTTCGGGGCGTTCGCCGTACCAGGCCAGGCCGAAGCCGTCGGCATTGATCGCCGAATGGCACTCGGTGGCGCCGTGGCTTTGCCGGACCAGTGAATGCGACGGCAGGCTGACGATCTCTTCAAGGAAGATCGGCATGCCGGTATAGGCAGCCCAGCGACACATCGGCGATCACTTTCCGCGATTATGGGTACGCGTGTAGAGATCGGCGGTGATACGGCTTGCGGTTTTCTCAAAGGTAAACGGCAAAATGGCGTGGCACAGGGCGGCAAAGGCTGCGGCGAAGAGGGCGAGGGCGAATTTCCCTGCAAACGCCATGTGTTCGAGATAGGTCTCATCGACGGCTTCGGGATGGCTGAGAAAGAGTTGACGGATCATCGGCTTGGCCTCGCTGGTTTCTTCTGTCACGAAAGATAACCCGGACGGCATGGGAAGGGGTCACAAAATTTCGGCTATTTCGCGTGATCTTGTGGATATTATCTCGTATTATATCTTCTATGACACCATTTGACACATTCGATCGCGGCATCCTCGCCATTCTGCAACGCGACGCTTCGCTGCCGCTGGAGCAGATTGGCGCACGGGTCGGGCTGTCGCGCAACGCTGTCTGGCGTCGGGTGAAGGCGCTGGAGGAGGCCGGTGTGATCCAGGCACGGGTGGCCCTGCTGGATCCCGAACGGGTCGGGCTGGGGCTGACGGTGTTCATGCTGATCCGGACCCGCGATCATGCGCCGGGCTGGCTCGAGCGGTTTTCAAAGGCGACGCGGGACATGCCGGAAATTCTGGGCGCCTACCGGATGACCGGCGATCTGGACTATCTGATCCGGGCGCGGGTCGCCGATGTGAAGGCCTATGACGCGCTTTATCAGCGGCTGATCCGGCGGGTCGAGCTGGCCGATGTCTCGGCGAGCTTTGTGATGGAGGAATTGAAGGAGACGACGGTTTTGTCGTTAGAGGCGTAGCCCTCCCGCCTGTCGTCGCGGGCTGAAGCCCGCTTCTCCCGTTGGGCGTGGCCGCGCCATCGCCGCGGCGAAGGGGCATATTTAAGTCAGAATGAAACAGGCGCGTGTCAGGCGTTCACGTCGACGACCACCCTGCCCTTCACCTGGCCTTTCAGGATCGCAGCACCAAGCCCGGGAAGATCGGCGAGCGTGGCGGGCTGCACCATCGCGTCAAGCCGGTCCATTGGCAGATCTTTTGCGATCCGCGCCCAGGCGCGGGTGCGATCCGCATAGGGCCGCATGACGGAATCGATGCCCAAAAGGTTCACGCCGCGCAACAGGAACGGGATCACCGTGGCGGGCAGGCCAGTACCTCCAGCGAGGCCGACAGCGGCGACCGAGCCACCGTATTTCATCTGGCCAAGGACCCGCGCCAGCATCGCGCCGCCCACCGCATCGACGCATCCGGCCCAGGTTTCGGCCTCGAGCGGGCGCTTGACGGTTTCGGCCAGATCCTCACGCGCGACGATGCGTTTGGCGCCAAGGTCCTTTAGATAGGCTTCGGTCTCGGGCCGTCCGGTCACACCGGCCACATCGTAGCCCAGATGCGCCAGGATCGCGGTGGCGACCGAGCCGACGCCGCCAGCGGCGCCCGTCACCAGCACCTCGCCCTGCCCCGGCTTCAGCCCGTGATCTTCCAGCGCCATCACCGCCAGCATCGCGGTGAAGCCCGCCGTGCCGACCGCCATCGCAGCCCGAGTGGTCAGCCCCTTTGGCAGCGGCACCAGCCAGTCGGCCTTGACCCGAGCCTTCTGGGCATAGCCGCCCCAATGCGCCTCGCCCACCCGCCAGCCGGTCAGCACCACCTTGTCACCGGGCTTGTAGCGGCTGTCGGTCGAGGTCTCGACGGTGCCGGAAAAGTCGATCCCAGGCACATGCGGATAGGTCCGCACCAGCCCGCCACCCGGCCCGATGCAAAGCCCGTCCTTGTAGTTCAGTGTGGAATACTCGACTGCAACCGTCACCTCGCCTTCGGGCAGGCGATCCTCGCCGATCTGCTGCACCGAGGCAGAGGTGGCACCGTCTTCGGCCTTTTCGACCACGAGAGCGTTGAACATCGTCGGCTCCTTCATATCCAGAATTTCGGTTGCACCACGGCTTTTCGAACCCCGTCGGGGGCCTCGACGCTCAGTTCGGTGCCCGGCTTCCAATGCGTCATCCGTACCATGCCGATGGCCACGTTGGTCTTGTAGTCGGGCGAGGCGGCCGCAGAGGTCACCTGCCCCACCGCCTCGCCATCGGCGATCAGCGGCCAGGGACGGTCGCAGCCCGGCACCGCATCGCCTTCGATGGCAATCGCCCGGATCTGCCGGATCGGGCCGTCGCGCACCACCCGCAACAGCGCATCGCGCCCGACGCAGCCAATCGCCGTTTCGGTATTGCAAAACCGCCCGAGGCCGCATTCGTGGGGCGTGTTTTCTTCGGTCATGTCGTTGCCGTAGCTCAGTAGCCCGGCCTCGATCCGCTCAATCAGGTTCGGGCACCCGGCACGCACCTCCAGATCAGCGCCGGCCTGCATCAGCGCATCCCAAAGCGGCATGCCGATATCGCCGCCTTCGACGTAAATCTCGTAGCCGCCCTGTTTCGAATAGCCCGAGCGGGCGACGGCCAGCTTGCGGCCTTGAAACTCGAACCAGCCGAAGCGGAAGAACCGGATTTTCCGCACCTCGTCGCCGAACACCCGCGCCATCAGATCGTCAGCCTTCGGCCCCTGCACCGCCAACGGCGACACGTCGGGTTCATCGACCAGCACGTCCAGCCGATAGCCGTTCGCCACCGCCTTGACCCACAGCAGCAGATCGCTGTCGGCAATAGAAATCCACCAGCGATCCTCGGCCAATTTCACCGCCACGGGGTCGTTCAGCATGCCGCCGGTCTCATCAACGATGGGCACATAGTAGCACTGGCCGGGCCGCATCCCGCGCAGATCGCGCGGCGTCAGCATCTGCATCAGCCGTGTCGCCTCGGGGCCGCGCAGTTCGACCTGGCGCTCGCAGGCGACATCCCAAACCTGCACATGGGATTTCAGGTGACGATAATCGGTCTCGACGCTGTCAAAGACCGTGGGCAAGAGCATCCGGTTGTAGACCGTGTAGGCCTTGACGCCCGCGGCCTCGACACCGGCGGAAAATGGCGTGCGACGGACGCGCCGCGAGGGGGACAGAAGCGGCATCACACCGCATCCGGCATGAACGGCAGGTCGGTATCGCCGGGCTTTGCCCCCGCCGCCGTCAGCATCGCATGAACCTGACCGCGATGGTGGGTCTGGTGGTTGAACAACTGCATCACGCAGATCGCCATGGGCCTGGTCAACTCGCGGCCCATCGCACCGGAATACCAGACCAGATCCCCCTCAAGGTCATCGGGTTCGACCTGCGCGGCCCAGGTTTCGATCCGACGGTCGGTGGCGCGTCTCTGGCGTTTGTAATCGCTCCAGTCGGGAAACGCCCGGGCGCTGTCGGGGATGCCGCCCTTCGGGGCCGGGCCGCCATCGAAGCGGCTCATCCAGATCGTGTCGCCCCACAGAAGATGTGACAACGTGCCGTGGATGGATTTGAAAAATGCCCGCCGGTCGGCCGTCCGTGCGGCATCGTCCAGCGTGTCGGCGGCGCCGACGATATTGCCGTTCTGCCAGATGTTATAGCGCGCCATCGTGTGGCACCAGCCGGGGGTGATCAT
>JBBKVJ010000311.1:0-3714 GCA_037968375.1 Paracoccaceae bacterium
GGCAAGGTGACGCCCCAGCCGCGCGACGGCGGCTCCAGGCAGCGCGGTGCGGCCAGAACCCAGGTGACGCCGCCTTGCAACCGTAACCGGTGTCGCCCCAAAGGCAGGTTTTGCACCACGATGGCGCCGCCCTCCACAGACCCTTCCAGGACCGCGCCACCCTCCAGGTCCAGCACCCAACCGGCTTCGGAATTCGCCCCCAGCCGCAGGTCCGCGCCCGCCTCCGCCACCACCCACTCGGGCAAAACCCGAGCCTCCGCCGTTGCACGCAGCGCGCGCAAAGTCTCTGCCGCCTCTGCCTCATCCGCCGCCGCAAACCCTTCGGCCTGCAATGCCGCCTGGATCGCCTCGTAGGGTGCTTCGCGCCAGACGCCGGTCTGATCGTGATAGCCAGGCTGCAACCCCACGAAGGCGCCCAGATCGTGGACCATGCTCATCGCGCCGAGGCTTTCTTGACGTCCGGCTTCTTTCGGTCGGAAATATTCTCGGGGGGTGAGGCCGCAGGCCGAGGGGGGCAGACAGCTCCCCAGCATCGCTGGCCAGGGCGCGCCGCACTCATCGGCTTTGCCCCGCAATCAGCGCCAGCACCGACTGCCCCGCGACCGTCACGGTTGCCGCAATATCCTTTTGCATACGCTCAGGACCGGCACTGTCAAAGCCGATGCACCAGCCGCCATTTGGGGCAGGCGGCAAGGTCACCTCTGCGTCGCCTCCGGCGTTGAAGATCGCCAACACCACATCTTGATCCGCAGCATAGACGGGCGTGCCCGCCGCCATGCGCAGTTCGGCCATGACGATCCGCAACTCGGCATCGGCCCAATCCTCGGCCCGCATCATGCGACCCAAAGGATGATGCCAGATCTGATCGCTGCGGCCATCCGCACCGCGTTCCTGGGAATGCAGGAACCGACTTTGCCGCAGCACCGGATGGGCCTGACGAAAACTGATCAGATGGCGCACGAATGCCATGAGGTCGCGGTCAGCGCTCTGCCAATCGACCCAAGATATTTCGTTGTCCTGCGCGTAGGCATTGTTGTTACCCTGCTGGCTGCGGCCGATCTCGTCACCGGCCAGCAGCATCGGTGTGCCCTGCGACAGCATCAGCGTCGCCAGCATGGCGCGGATCCGCAGGTTCCGCGCCGCAACGATGCCGGGATCGTCGGTCGGCCCCTCGACACCCATATTGTCCGACAAGTTCTCGGAATGGCCGTCGCGCCCGTCCTCGCCATTGGCGTCGTTATGACGTTCGGCATAGGTCACGACATCGGCCAGTGTGAACCCGTCATGCGCGCTCAGCATGTTGACCGACGCCGTCGCCCGCCGGCCGGAATGATCGAATTCGGCCGCCGATCCCAAGATCCGCGCGGCGAAATCGGGCGCCGCCCCTGCATCGCCGCGCCAGAACCGGCGCACCTCATCGCGGTAGCGATCGTTCCACTCCAGAAACGGCGGTGGAAAGGCGCCAAGCTGATAGCCGCCCGGGCCGATGTCCCAAGGCTCGGCGTTCAGTTTTTTGCTCCGCAGAACAGGGTCTTGGGCGATCGCCTGAAAGAACGGCGCGTCCCGGTCGAAACCCTGATCCCGCCGCCCCAGCGTGGCCCCCAGATCGAACCGGAAGCCGTCCACGCCGATCTCGACCGCCCAGTAGCGCAACGAGTCCATCACCATGCCCAGCACCGCCGGATGATCCAGCCGCAGCGTATTGCCGGTGCCGGTATCGTTTACGTAGAACCTCGGATCGGGCGCAAGGCGATAGTAGCTGGCATTGTCGAGGCCCCGGAACGACAGTGTCGGGCCCATCTCGTTACCCTCGCAGGTGTGGTTGTAGACCACATCCAGGATCACCTCGATCCCGGCGCCATGCAGGCGTTCGACCATCTCGCGGACTTCGGCCACATCGCCGCCATTCAGATAGCGCGGATCGGGCGCGAAAAAGCCCAAGGTCTGGTAGCCCCAGTAATTGGTCAGGCCGCGGTCCTCGAGAAACGCATCGGTCAGGAACGCCTGGATTGGCAACAATTCGATCGCCGTCACGCCAAGCCCGGTAAGGTGTTCCAGCATCGGGTCCGACGCCAGGGCGGCGTATTTGCCCTGCGGTTCGGCAGCACGATGGCGCTGGGTCAGACCCTTCGCATGCGCTTCGTAGATCACCGTCCGGTCCAGTGGCGTGTCCGGCCCTGCTGAGACGGGCTTATCGAAGGCCGCGACCACCACGGCCTTGCTCATGAAAGGTGCAGAATCGCGGGTGTCGAGGATCAGGTCGGCATCCTCGCCGCCTACCACATGGCCCATCAGTTCTGGCGCCCAGTGCGGCAGATCGGTGATCGCGCGCGCGTAGGGGTCCAAAAGCAGCTTGGCGGGATTGAACCGGTGGCCTTCGTGCGGCGCCCAAGGCCCGTGCGCCCGATAGCCGTATTGCTGACCCGGCCCGGCGTCCGCCAGATGCCCGTGCCAGATATCGCCGGTGCGCTCGGGCAAATCGACCTTGGCCTCGATCCCATCCTCGTCGAACAGACACAGCTCGATCCGGGTCGCGTTGGCCGAAAAGACGGCGAAATTTACGCCCGCCGCATCGGCTGTGGCGCCCAGCGGATATGCCCGGCCCGGTCCGAGGGTGAAACTGTGGCTCATGCTGTCTCCGCCAGGCTTTCGTAGATTGCGGCATAGGCGGGCGCCGAGGCGGCCCAACCGACCGGGTGGCGCATCGCGTTGGTCTGCATCTGCGCCCAGAGCTTGCGGTCGGCGTAAAGGTCCGCGACCCGCTCCAGTGCATCGCCCAAGGCGGCTTCGGTCACCGGGTAGAACTGCACACCCGTCGCCACCCGTGCGCGCACACCTGCATCATTGGCGGCGATCACCGTATCGGCCAGACCGCCGGTCAATGCCACGACCGGCAAGGTGCCATAGCGCAGCCCGTAAAGCTGGGTCAGGCCGCAAGGCTCGAACCGCGACGGCACCAGGATCGCATCGCCCCCTGCGATCAGCCGATGCGCCAGCGCCTCGTCATACCCGATCCTGACCGCCACCCGGTCAGGATCAGCGGTGGCAGCAGCGCGATACGCCGCCTCAAGTGCCGCATCGCCCGACCCCAGCAGCACCAGCCCGCCGCCCCGCGCCAGCAGTCGCGGCAGTGCGGCAAGCAGCAGATCCAGCCCCTTTTGCTCGGACAACCGCGAGATCACCACACAGAGCGGCCCCTCGATGTGCCCAAGCCCCATCTCGGCAATCAGCGCCGCCCGGTTCGTGGCCTTGCCCCTGGGCGTGCGGTACGCCTTGATCCCGGCATCCTTTGCGGGGTTCCAGACAGTTTCGTCAATGCCGTTCAAGATACCGCACAGATCGGACGCGCGGCTGCGAAGCAACCCATCCAGCCCCATGCCGAACTCGGGCGTCAAAAGTTCGCGCGCATAGGTCGGGCTGACCGTCGACAGCTTGTCACTCCAGACCAGACCGGCCTTCAGCGCAGAAATCCGATCCCAGAATTCATAGCCTTCCGAGGTGAATCCCTCGGGCGGCAGCTTCAGCCGCGACAGGCTTGCCGCCGGTGCAAGCCCGTGAAACGCGATGTTGTGGATCGTCAGCAGTGTCTTCGGCCCGCCGCCCCGTTCACGCAGATAGATCGGCACCAGTGCTGCCTGCCAGTCGTGCAGATGCACCGCCTCGGGCTGCCATCCCACAGCCCCGCCCAGGGCGATCTCGGCAGCGGCCCAGCAG
>JBBKVJ010000312.1:0-4480 GCA_037968375.1 Paracoccaceae bacterium
CGCTCGAAGCGCGCCGCTTGCATCACCGCAAGCACGCCGCATAATCACATCAACCAGATGAGCCAAACTCTCTCTTAGTTTAAGCAGCTCTTGGTTCCAATAACCCTGACGACGGACAGGCGGAGGATGTGACCGACACGCTGGACCTCGCCCTGCAGGCCTCTGGTTGCGATCAAGGGCATGTCGCTCACAAGCCGAGGCTTCTCAGCGACAACCGATCCAGCCATGTCTCTGGCGATCTGGCCGAATGGTTGCAGAACAATGGCATGAAGCATTCTCGCGGTGCGCCTTATCATCCCCAGACGCAGTGCGAGATCCCTCTCATTGATTGCTGCGCAATTAACTGCCGGGCGGTGGAACGTTGCCACCAGACCCTGAAGAACCGCATCCTTCTGGAAAACTACTTCCTGCCCTGTGATCTCGAATCCCAGATCGAAGCTTTCGTTGATCACTATGACGTTGCCCCCAAGTTCTATCCAACTTGAGCGAGACTCCGGGTTTCAGTTTTGCCCAGATGGGCGGGTTGTGCAACGGGGGCTGGCGCGGAGCTGATCATGGTGCGCAGCGTCAGACCCCGTTGCGTGGCGAAAGTGTCGGCGTATTCATTTGGGGTCTGCCAGCCAATGCTCGAATGCGGGCGGTCGGTGTTGTAGTCATCGCGCCAGTCGGTCAGCGTGGCGCGGGCATGGGCCAGCGACGGGAACAGGGTTTCGTTTAGCAGTTCGTCGCGCAACCGACCGTTGAAGCTTTCGATAAAGGCGTTCTGGGTGGGCTTGCCCGGTGCGATATAGTGCCAGTCGACCTTGCGTTTGTCGGCGAAGGCGAGGATCGCGTTCGAGGTGAACTCGGTGCCGTTGTCGGAGATGATCATCATGGGTTTTCCACGACGTTCGATGATCGCCGCCAATTCCCGCGCCACCCGGACGCCGGACAGGGATGTGTCGGCAATGAGCGCCAGGCATTCGCGGGTGCAGTTGTCGACCACGGTCAGCGTCCTGAACCGCCGCCCATCCGTCAGTTGGTCCGACACAAAATCCAGCGACCACTGCTGATTGGGCGCCATTGGCACCAGCATCGGGGCCCGCGTGCCGATGGCGCGTTTCCGGCCACCCCTGCGCCGCACATGCAGTTTTTCTTCGCGATACATCCGGAACAGGCGCTTGTGATTGACCGCGTGGCCTTCCCGCCGCAGCAATACATGCAGGCGTCGATACCCGAAGCGTCGCCGCTTATGGGCCAGAGCCTTCATGGCTTCGCGCAGATCTACATCGTCGACCCGCACGGTCTGATACCGTGCTGTCATCCGGCAACAGCCCAGCACCCGACACGCCCGCCGCTCGCTCATCCCATGGTCAGCCATAAGATGCGCAACCGCTTCCCGCTCTCCAGCAGGCGTCACCACTTTTTTCCAAGCAGGTCTTTCAGAGCGACATTGTCGAGCATCGTATCTGCCAATAGCCGCTTCAGTTTGGCATTCTCGTCCTCGAGCGCCTTAAGCCGCTTGGCCTCGCTGACGTCCATCCCGCCAAACCTGGCCTTCCATTTGTAAACGGTCGCATCGCTGACGCCATGCTTGCGGCACAGATCGGCAACGGAAACGCCGGTCTCATGTTCCCTCAGAATGCCGATGATCTGCTCTTCGGTGAATCGGGATTGCTTCATCTCTGGTCCTTTCGGTTGGGCCAGAGCCTATCTCAAACTGGATTAAATCCAGGGGGCAACGTCACCACCCTACTACACGTGCCTATCCCAGCTGCTCGTGATCAGATCGCAACCCTGCGGGTCATTCACCTGTCACGCTCGGTGCTGGCGTAGTTCAAGAAGCAATCCATCAGCTTGCCGGACCAATTCGCTCTTCCCTTCTTCGCCAGTCAGTTTGTTGGCACCTTCGAGGAAGTTTTTAATTCGTTGTTGGATGGCCGACAGTTCCTGATGATCAGCTTCTGAGGTCTTGGTTCGTGCGACTTCACCCATCCGTTCGTTCAGGGCTTCTTCCAGTTCATGGATTTTTTCTTCAAATTCGTTCGGTTTCATCGGGGGTCTCCTTTTGCTGCTGAAATGAGTGTAAGCATCAACGCTGCGGCTAACGGTTGTTTTGGCGCTCATCATCATTGCGTTGGTCCGTAAGCTGGAGCAGCGGGCGGGTACTTATGACACAGATGACGAGTAGTTCGGAACTAGTTCAATGAAATGTGCTGAACCGAGGAAGGGCCGGGGTTCGTTTTCCCGGCCCCATAAGCTTTAGCCTTCGTATTCTGGCTGCTGTTCCAGCGCCTCTTGTGAGCTGTCGATATAGACCCGCAGATCGCTACCGTCTTCCGTGCGCACGATTTGCAGTTCATCAAGCGTCACTGCGACGGGGCGTTCGCCCATTCCCAGAAAACCACCGACGTCGATAACTGCGCGGTCCAGCTTGCCGTCGTCCGTAATCAGCAGTTTGCTGATTTCACCAACATCTTCGTCACTGGGGCCATACACGCGCGCACCTGTCAGGTCTTCTGCGGTCAGATCTTCAACCATTGCGGTTGCGTAGCCTTCGCGCTCGACCGCAGGCGGCGTCATCATTGGCCGGTCGGCTGCTGTCTCCATCGGAGCTTCGGTTTCCATCTGGGTGTCAACGTCTGTTTCCATCGCGGTGTCAGTGTCAGTTTCCATCTTCCATCGCGCCGCCGCCTTGGCGTATAGACATATATTCTGGCGCTGCCTCGACACCGGCAGTGTTTGCTTTCACGACAAGGAAAAAGTCGTCACTCTCGCCCTCTTCGGCCACAAATTTGAGCTGTGACATGTCGATAGCAACATCTCTTTCACCGACGCCGATGAAGCCACCAACACCTACGATTACAGATTGTACTCTTCCATCGCGGGTCAGGACAATTTCATTGATTTCACCAATGTCGTGCCACTCTGTTTCGCCATCGGCGGCAATAGTGGTTTCGTTGTTGATGTCAGCTTCAGTTGCGTAAACGCGCATGCCGATCAGCTCCGAAGCGTTCAGATTTACGGCTTCGTCAAACGTCATTTCTGAAAACGATGCGGTGTGGCTGTCAGCGTAAGCCGTTGTCCCAAGAACCAGAGCTGTTGCTGCGGTTGCTAGAAAGCGTTTCATAGTAATTCTCCTCGTATTTCAAAGCCATATTTTTCGGCCCCATTGGGGCCGTTTGATACCCATGCTGTCATCGTCCAGCTATCACGTTCCAACACGCACGGGGCTAACACAAGTTAGGGCCCCGTCCGGCCGCATTGATGGGTGTTCTGACTATAGGTCGGGAGAAAAGCATCACGTCTTTTGCCATGTCGCTGTCTGTTATGAGCAACGTGCCAGTATTATTTGCTGGCTTTGCCTCATGGCTTCATTTGCGCTCCGTTGGTAGCAGGCGCGATGGCTTCGGCAAGTGGACTGACCTTTCGCTCAAGACGTGCTTTGCTAAGACGCGCCGTCTTAATCTCGCGTCTTTCCGACTCTACGTCGAGAATTTCCCTCGCGGCGCGCGTGGTTTTGTCCATCTGCGTTTCCGCTCAAGGTTTGGCCGTTGTAAATATCTTCGACTTCCGCAAACTCGCCATCAATCAATCTCCTTGAAGTAATTCCCCTTCATCGCATGTCCATCGTCTGCTTTTTCACATTCGCTTTTGGCGATGGTCAAACCATTAGTCATCGTCCTTTATCAAAGCCTGAGCGTAAAATAATATTAGTTCGCCCGCGCTGCCTTCGCGCGGTGTGACTGCTACACCGCCTTGTGGAACCCAGCCCTTTTCTTCAACCAACTCGGAAACTGCTGTGATAAGGCGTGCCGCACTTGGTTCCTCAATTACCTGATAATACATTCTGTTCTCCTAATGACCTGAGCCCCTAAAACTCCTCCAAATTTGTGTAGAGTCCGCCCAACAAAAGGACGGACAAATGAAGGCACGATTTACAGACGAACAGATCATTGCGATGATCAAGGAACAGGAAGCTGGCGAGAAGACTGCTGATGTCTGTCGGCGGCAGGGGATCAGCTCAGCGACGTTCTATAAATATAAATCGAAGTACGGCGGGATGGAGCCGTCGGATGCGAAGCGATTACGTGCGCTTGAGGATGAGAACGGGAAACCGGATATTGACGCACGTGCAACGGAAGGCAGCTTTGTCCGCAATCTGTGAGTTCGCCGGATTGGTTTCGCTGCGTCTTGCATGAATGACTGGTTTCTCTGCTGCAAAGCAGGACCGATGATCATGCATCTGCGGCGTTTTCTGTGCTGCGAGCGCGCGCAGCGAGAAAACCGAATTCACAGATTGGGCTCCGAGCCGACTTGCGGCGATGCAGAGAAATGTTTCGTTTCGAGGCTTCCTCAATGTCGGCTCCCGTCGGCGGGACAATCCGGTTTAGCGCCTGCAGAGAATGGCCGGAATCCGCCTATACCAACCAGTTTCTGCAAAGCAACGAATGACGGCATTTCTACCGACCTGTCAAAACTCGTCACTCAGCGTACGATC
>JBBKVJ010000313.1:0-3110 GCA_037968375.1 Paracoccaceae bacterium
CGGTGCGCGATGGCCGCGCCGTGCGCCGTGCGGGCGCTGCTGCCAGATCGCGGGTCAGGCCCCAGCCTGCGTAGAACGGCATGCCGAGGCAGGTGACGGGTTTTTCGCGCAACAGCGCCTCGAACCCCAGAAGCGAGGTCAGGGTCCAGACCTCATCGCACGCCGCGATCAGGGCGGCGGGGTCGCCGTCGGAGATGACAGCGTCGGCCAGCCGCGCAAGTTCGGCGGGGGCGACCGCGCCGGGGCGCAGGCCCGACTCGACATCGGGATGCGGCTTGTAGATCAGGATCGCCTTGGGGTTTTCAATGCGGGCACGCGCAAGAAGCTCCAGATTGGTGCGTTCTGACGGGCAGGCGGTGCGGATGCTGGCGTCATCCTCGACCTGGCCGGGCACCAGAATGCGGTGGCCCTTGGGGAGCGGGGGCAGGTTGCCGGCGTCGGGCATGTATTTCGTCACGCCGGATTTGAGGATCGCGGCGACCAGCCCTTCGGCGCGGTGCAGGGCGGCGTCGGGCATGGTGGCGGCCTCGGCGATCAGGCGTTCCAGGCGGCTTTCGCGGCGCGGGTCGTAGTAGATGCCGAGGTCGTCGGAGACCAGCGACAGCGGCGGCACCAACGCCGCGCCGAGGCCGCGCGAGCGTAAAAAGCCGTCTTCGACGCGGGCGATGGGCGCGCGGGCGTCTGCGGTCGCGTCAAGATCAGTGGCGCGATTGGCCCAGACCAGAAGGCGTCGGCCCTCAGCCTTGGCGCGGGCGACCGGGTGCTTGTCGTCGAACCTCAGCGGTCGCCACTGGCCATAGAACTTCTGCAGTTGGCCGCGCTTCCATAGCCGCATGCCGGTGGCGACATGACCGGCGTGATCCTCGCGCCAGCACCGGACCTCGGCCTCAAGCTGGGCGATGGCCTCTTCCAGCGTACAAAGCCGGTCGCGGCAGGGATCGTACCAGGTGGGGGCAAGGATCATCGTGGCGGCGAACAGCTGCGCCCGGGTCAGGCTGCGGCGGCGCCGGTCGACGGGGCGTTCGTCTTCGGTCAATCCCCAGCCCGCGTAGAACGGCTGGCCGAAGACGCGCGGTTTGTGGCCCGCCAGGATCGCCTCGAAGCCCAGTAGCGACGAGACGGTGTAGACGGCGATGGCGCCTTCCAGGAGGGCATAGGGCGCCAGCGGCGCGGTGAGAAGTGTCACCTGCGCATCGGCGTCGCCGAGCGTGTAATATCCTGGGCGCAGGCCGGCGCGGGTTTCGGGATGGGTCTTGATGCAGATCGGCGCGCCCGGGTTCTCAATCCGCGCCAGCGCCAGCATTTCGGCGAAGGTGCCCGCATCGGCGCCGCTGGCGGTGACCGAGGCGTCGCCGCGGGTCTGGTCGATCACCAGCACATAGCCGGGCGTTGGCGGCGGAAGGTCGGGATCATGGTTGTTGTATTTCGAAATCTCATCCTTACGCAGCCGGATCATTGCGGCCCGCGCCCGTTCGAGCACCGAAAAATCGTCCAGGGGATCGGTGGCGAGGATGGTTTCCAGGTCAGACGGCTGGGCCGGGTCGAAATGCGCGCCCTGACGGTCAAGCATAAGGCCGATAGGCGGGTCGCCAGTACGTCCGGGGCGGACCGAGCGCAGAAAGGCATCCTCGACGGTCAGCAGGCCCGCCGCGCGCCGCGCCGCCATCGCCTTGCCACGCCAGGCGGTCGGGCTGTTACCCCAGACCGCGACGCGGCCACCTGACTTCGGCAGGCCGAGGCGCAGATCGTAGCCCGCCAGCGTGAGGATGCGGCGCAAGCGGCGCTGGGTCAGGAAGCCCAGGCTGGAGACATGCAACGGCGCGGACCCGTCATCTGGGCGCGCGCCATCAGGAACGCCGGTTTGCGGCATCCGCGTCAGTTGCCGGTATTCGCCACGCTCGCCAGGCTGTTGGCCGAGCCGGCCGCGCCGGTGATCGCACCGATCGTCTTCTGCCACTGCACGAAGGGCGCTTCGGTGATGTAGATCGTATCTTCGTCGCGGATCAGGAAATCACGCGCGATGAAGATGCCGTTCGGCTTGGTCAGGTCGATCACATAGGCGACACGTTGCTCGCCAACCAGATCGCTGCGGCCAAGCACGCGGCCCACGATGGCTGCAGGTTCCTCGCGCAGCACGAAAATCCCGGTGGGATCGGCGGTTCCGGCATTCAGCCCGCCGGCCAGCGCGATGGCTTCGATCGCCGACAATGCCTTGCTGTCGAAATCGACGCGGCGCTGGCCGGTGGCCCCCATCGCGATGAACGAGCGGGTATCCTCCTCGACCAAAATCCGGTCGCCGGGGCGCAGCGCAATGTCGTTCTTTGGATCGGCATAGAGTTCTTCCAGCCAGATCGTCGCGCGGTGACTGCCCCGGATCAGGGTGACACGGGCGATCTCGGGCTCGATCGAAATGCCGCCAGCCTGCGCGATCATCGAAGTCAGGGTGCGGTTCGGACGTTCCAGCGGATAGTTGCCCTGTCCGCCGGTCTGGCCGATGATCGTGACAGTGGCGCCATCGCCTGCGGCGCGGCCCACGGTGACCTGCGGGTCGGGGGTCTGGCTTTCCAAAAGCCGGGTGATGGTCTGGCGCAGCGCCTCGGGCGAATTGCCCGCCGCCCTGATCCGACCGGCATAGGGCATGAAGATAAAGCCCGCGCTGTCAACCTGGACTGCGCCAAGACTGGTGGTGTTGCTGGCGCCGCCCGACAGGACGCCTTGTTCGACGTTTTCCCAGACCGTGATCGTCAGCACGTCGCCGGGCCAGATCGTATCGGAATTGACGACCCCGGCGTTGCGGAACGCCTGCGAAAACCCCGATCCCGGCGTCAGCGCGGTCACCTGTGCCACGGCGTCGGTGACCGGGATGATGAATGCGTTGCCCTTACGCTCGACCGAACTGGCCAGAAATTCCCTCTTGCTCGGGCCGGACCGTGGCAGGCCACAGCCGCCCAATATGGCCAGGATGGCCACGGCAGCAATCACCCGGGCACACCGGTTCGCTCGGATTGTCAAGATGCCGCTCCTCGGATGTCGCAACCTGCCGTTGTTCTTTTGCGAGAGTCTACCGTCAGATATGTCGATTTTCCAGCTTCTAGTGCGGCTGACCCGAG
>JBBKVJ010000314.1:0-9163 GCA_037968375.1 Paracoccaceae bacterium
GTCTATCTCGACACCATCGTCCTCTTGGGCTCGGTCTCGGCGGGCTGGCCAGGCCAGAAACTGGCCTTCGCAAGCGGCGCGATGACCGCCTCGTTCGTGTTCTTCTTCGGTCTTGCCTACGGCGCGCGCCTGCTCAGCCCGTTCTTCGCCCGGCCCTCGGCCTGGCGCGTTCTCGAGGTCCTGGTCGGCGCCACCATGTGGGTCATCGCGGCAGGGCTGGCGGTCTCGGGCTGATCACTTGCCCCGCCCCGGAAATTCGGATTGTGTCGCCCCGCATGCAAATTACGCCGCCCCCGAACCGTCCGCTGGCCGGCATTGTCTGGATGCTGGTCACGGGTGCCTGTTTCGTGGCGGTGACGGCGGTCGTCAAACATGTGGGCGCAGGCCTCCCTGCCGCCGAGGCGGCGTTCCTGCGCTATGCCCTTGGGCTGGTCTTTCTGGTCCCGATGATCCGCCCGATGCTGACCTCCCGCCTCAGTCGCCGCGATCTGGGTATCTTCGGGCTGAGGGGTGCGATCCACACAGTGGGCGTGATCCTCTGGTTCTACGCGATGACCCAGATCCCCTTGGCCGAGGTCACGGCGATGAACTACCTCAGCCCGGTCTATGTGACCATCGGCGCCGCCATGTTCCTGGGCGAGCGGCTGGCACTGCGCCGGATCATGGCAGTGGCGGCGGCTCTTGCGGGCGTGCTGATCATCCTGCGCCCCGGCTTTCGCGAGGTCTCGCCCGGCCACATTGCGATGCTCTTCACCGCGATCTCGTTCGCCGGATCCTACCTGATCGCCAAGGAACTCTCGGGCCGGGCCAGTGCCGCAGTCGTCGTGGGGATGCTGTCAATCACCGTCACCATCGGCCTCGCGCCCTTTGCCTTCGCGGTCTGGGTCACACCGACGCTGGCACAAATCGCCTGGATGCTGCTGGTTGCGGCTTTCGCCACGGCGGGCCACTACGCGATGACGCTTGCCTTTGCCGCCGCGCCGATCACCGTGACCCAGCCGGTCACCTTCCTGCAGCTGATCTGGGCGGTGCTTCTGGGCGTCCTGGTCTTCGGCGAGGCAGTTGACGCCTGGGTCATCCTGGGTGGTGCGGTCATCATGGGCTCGGTCAGCTTCATCACCTGGAGAGAAACGCGCGCGCACCGGCGCCGGGTCACACCGACAGTGACCGAGACCAAGGTCTGACCCGTCAGAAAGGCCTGCTCTCACCGTTTTTGCAATTTACCCAAGCACTTCGGTGACCCAGTTTATGGCAACAATAATGTCGAAGTCCCAATTTTTTGCAAAACTATGACACAAACTGAGGATACCGCATTGGCTGTTAGAGGGAGGGCGGGTGCGATGTACCCATGCCCGCAGTTTTTTGTTTCGGTCGGTCTTCGGAGCGCTCGATGAATGGAAGAGGTTTCGATTATGTCGCCCAAGACTACGCGCTTTCTGGCAGCAGTACTGCTGTCTTCGACGCTTGCTTCGCCTGTTCTGGCGGAACAGGTGAGGTTAAAATCGGCCGATGGCAATATCGACATGATGGTCGAACTGCTCTCGTACGACGACGCGAATTACGAGATCAGATTAGGCGGGGCGACTGCCTCTTCGCTTGTGCCACGGTCCGCGTTGGCTTGCGAAGGCGCCGCCTGCCCGCCGGGTGTGGCGGCAACAGCCGAGGCGCCCGCCGCTGAAGAGGAAAAGGAAGCCGAACCGGTCTATGCCGAACGGCGGCCCGACCCCGATCTGGTCATCATCGGCTCTGACAGCGTCGGCGAGGATTTGCTGCCGCTGATGCTTAGCCCTTATGCCGAGATGCTGGGGGGGGGCTGCTTCAGAACCGGAGCAGGTGTCCAAGTCGCTGGCGCAATTTTCGTTCCGCGGTAACGGCGGCCAGGGCGAAGAAATCCTGCTGATGGAGGTCGATTCCACCAGCTCCGGCCCCGGCATTGACGCACTGATTGCGGGCGAGGCGGATATCGCCATGTCATCGCGCGGCGCCAAACCCGATGAAGTGCGTGCGCTTCTGGCGCAGGGTCGTGGCAACCTTCTGGATGTGTCGCAGGAATATATTGTGGCGGTCGATTCGGTGCTGATGATCGTGCACGAGTCAAACCCCATCAATGAACTGTCGCGAAACCAGCTGCGCGACATCTACGCGGGCCGGATCAGCAACTGGTCCGATGTTGGCGGTCCGAACCTGCCGATCGTGCTGATCGGGCGTGATGGTGGATCGGCGCGGGAGAACTTCGAGGCCTGGACCTTCGACGGTCCGGCGACATTGTCGCCCAACTTCATCGAGGTGGACGGCGGCAAGGACATGACGCGGCGCGTGATGGCCGAGCCGGGCGGCATCGGCTACACGATCAACGACAACGTGCTCGAGGCCAAGCCGATCGACCTTATCCTTGATTGCGGTCTCAGGATGGAGGCGACCAACTTCAAGACCAAGGCCGAGGAATACATGCTGGGCCGCCGGATCCGGCTTTATGTCGACAAGGGACCGCACGCGCCCGAGGTGCAAAAGCTGCTCGACCTGATGATTTCACCTTCGGTCGACGGGCTGACGGCCGACTCTGGATATACCGATCTCGGGATCGACCGCGACGAAAAGGGGCTTGAGCGGCTGGTGCAAGCCGCACTTGTCGGGCAGCCGGACCGCACGATCCTGAATGCGGTGGACCGGATGCAGGTCGACCTGCGCGGGGCCGTGCGACTGTCGATGACGTTCCGCTTTGAAACCGCATCGTGGGATCTTGATCGCAAGGCGCTGCGCGACATGGATCGTCTGGCCAAGACCCTGGCCAACCCGGAATACGAAGGCAAAGAGATCATCTTTGTCGGCTTCGCCGATGCGCGGGGCGAGTTCGATTACAACGTCTGGCTGTCGAAGGGTCGCTCGCAGTCGGTGCTGGACGAAATCCGGTCGCGTGCCGATGCGGGCGCGCTACGTGGGCGCGATCTGGTCGCCAAGGGCTTTGGCGAGATGGCGCCGATGGGTTGCAATGACACCGTCGAAGGGTTGTCGCGCAACCGTCGTGTCGAGGTTTGGGTGCGCTGACCTTCGAGCGGGGCGGTAAAAAATTTTCGGACGAAAGATTTTCCGCCCCGGCTATCCGCGCGGGTCGAGTAGCCGGGCCATGACGCTGCCTTTCGTGACCCGGCCGCCACCCTGAACCGGCAGCGCCTGCACGGCGCGCAGTTGCTCCATCACATCGCGGACCGGCGTTTCGGGCGCAATCGCGGTGCCTTCAGCGGTTCCGTCTTCCATCACATCGCGCGCCGTCAGCACGCCCAGCGGATTCATATGGGCCACAAATTCCGCAACATACTCCGACACCGGGTTCGAGAAAATCTCGCGCGGGGTGCCGCATTGAACGATCCGCCCGCCCTCCATGATGGCAATCCGGTTGCCGATCTTGAAGGCCTCGTCAAGGTCGTGGCTGACGAAAATGATCGTGCGTTTCAGGCGCTGTTGCAGCTCCAGAAGTTCGTCCTGCAACCGCGCCCGGATCAAGGGATCGAGTGCCGAAAACGGCTCGTCCATCAGAAGGATCGGCGCGTCGGTGACAAAGGCGCGGGCCAGGCCGACGCGCTGCTGCATGCCGCCTGACAACTCACCAACCTTGCGCTCGGCCCAGTCCGACAGACCGACCAGCGCCAGCTGCTCATCGACCTTGGCGCGGCGCTGGTCTGGTCCTTGTCCTGCGATCTCCAACCCCAGTCCGACGTTTTCGCGCACCGAACGCCACGGCAGCAGTCCGAACTGTTGGAACACCATGCCGACACATTCACGGCGCACCCGCAGCAAGTCGGATTTCGGCGCTGAGACGACCTCGCAGGACCAGTCGCCATCGTAGATCGTGACCGCGCCCCGGCAGACCGGGTTCAGCCCGTTGACGGCACGCAGAAGCGTGGATTTGCCCGATCCGGACAGCCCCATCAGCACAAGAATTTCCCCAGCCTCGACGGTCAGCGAGCAATCGTGGACGCCCAAAACCTGACCAGTCGCCGCCTGCACTTCGGCGCGGCTTTGGCCCTGATCCATCAGCGGCAGTGCCGCTTGCGGCTTGTCGCCAAAGACGATGTTCACCTTGTCGAATTCCACCGCGACGCTCATTTGCCACCCACCCGCAGCATCCGGTCCAGCAGAATCGCGACGACGACGATGATGAACCCGGCCTCGAAGCCAAGTGCTGTGTTGACCGAATTCAGCGCGCGGACCACCGGCACGCCCAGCCCATCGGCTCCGACCAGTGCTGCGATCACCACCATCGACAGCGACAGCATGATCGTCTGGTTCAGCCCCGCCATGATCTGCGGAACGGCATAGGGCAGCTCGACCTTCCAGAGCACCTGACGCGGGGTGGCTCCGAAGGCGGTCGCTGCCTCCAAGAGCGGTTGCGGGGTCGTCGAGATGCCCAGATGTGTCAGCCGGATCGGCGCGGGCAGGACGAAGATCACCGTGGCGATCAGACCCGGCACCATGCCGATGCCGAAAAACACGATGGCCGGGATCAGGTAGACGAAGGTCGGCAGCGTCTGCATCAGGTCAAGAACCGGGCGCATATAGCTGTAAAGCCGAGGCCGGTGTGCCGCCGCGATGCCGATGGGCACGCCGACGCCCATGCAGACGACACAGGCCGACAGCACCAGTGTCAGACTTTCCGTGGTTTCCTCCCAATAGTCCTGATTGAGGATGAAGAGGAAGCCGAGGAGGACCAGCAGGCAGGTCTTCCAGTTGCGCTGCAAGACCCAGGTCAGCCCGACGAAAACCGCGATGACGATCAGCGGATGCGGCGTCTGGAAGACCCAGAGGATTGCCTCGATCAACCACTCCATGACCAGCGCCAACCCGTCGAAGAACCAGGCGCCATTGTCCTGCAACCAGCCGAACACCGCCTTGGCGGTCCGCCCTACCGGGATTTTGGGGATGTCGAGCCAGTCCATCGCTGATGCCGCCCCGAAGCCTTTCCGGGGCGGCTATGCGCCTATTGCATCGCGGCAGTGACAGCCGCCATCGCATCGCCACCGTCCTTGGTGGTCACACCCTCCAGCCACGGGCCGACGGCGTCCATGTTGCCGGTCAGCCAGCCCTTTGCGGCGTCCTCGGGTGTCATCCCGCCGTCCAGGATTGCAGCCATGATCTCATTCTCCATCGCCAGCGAGAACTTCAGATTGCCCAGAAGCGCGCCGACATTCGGGCATTCGGCCGCATAGCCCGCACGGGTATTGGTATAGACGGTCGCACCGCCCAAATCGGGGCCGAACCAGTCGTCACCGCCGGTCAGATAGGTCATCTCGAAATTGGCGTTCATCGGGTGCGGTTCCCAGCCGAGGAAGATCACCGCTTCGTCGCGGTCAGTGGCTCGGGCGACCTGCGCCAGCATGCCCTGTTCGGAACTTTCCACCACATCGAACCCGGTCAGCCCGAAGGCGTCGGCCTCGATCATGTCGATGATCAGGCGGTTGCCGTCATTGCCGGCCTCGATGCCGTAAATCTTGCCTTCCAGCGCGTCCATCTGCCCGGCGATATCGGCAAAGTCGCCGATCCCCAGCGCCGCTCCGGCCTTGTTGGTGGCCAGCGTGTATTTGGCACCCTCCAGATTCTCGCGCACGGTATCGACCGTGCCTGCCTCGCGGTAGGGCGCGATATCGGCCTCCATCGTCGGCATCCAGTTGCCCAGGAAAACGTCGATATTGCCCTCGGCCATAGAGGTATAGGTGACCGGCACCGACAGAAGCTTGGTCTCGGTCTCGTAACCCAGCGCCTCGAGGATCACCGTCGTCGCCGCGGTGGTGGCGGTGATGTCGGTCCAGCCGACATCGGCAAGGGTGACGCTGTCGCATTGTGCTGCTGCCTGGCCTGAGAAACCGGCGAAGGCGAGGGCGGAAAGAGTTATTGTGAGGCGCATGGCCATTGCTCCCTGTTGGTTTTGGTTGGTGCCATGAAACGGCGCGTGGCGCAGAAAGGCAACCTTATTGCGCGGCAGACTGGCTTTTTGTTGATTGACGAGTCAATAAAAAATCCGCTAGCCCGGATGGAAAGGAGCCCAAGGATGCCCAAGGTCGGAATGGAACCCGTGCGCCGCGATGCGCTGGTCCGCGCCACGATCACCGAGATCGGGCGGGCGGGCACGCTGGACGTGACGGTGGCGCAGATCGCCCGGCGCGCGGGCATGTCGTCGGCACTGGCGCATCATTACTTTGGCGGGAAAGAGCAGATCTTCCTGGCCGCAATGCGCCATATCCTGACGATCTACGGCGCCGAGGTGAGGGGCGCGCTGGCCGCCTCCGAAGGGCCGGAGGGCCGGGTGCGCGCGGTGATCCGGGCCAGTTTCTCGGAAGGCTCGTTCCGGCGCGAGGTGGTGTCGGCCTGGCTGCATTTCTACGTGCTGGCGCAAACCGTGCCCGAGGCGCGGCGGTTGTTGGGGATCTACCAGCGGCGGTTGCGGTCGAACCTTCTTCGACCCCTGCGAACTCTTGTCGGGCCGCGCGCCGAGGTGGTGGCAGATCGGCTTGGCGCGATGATCGACGGGATGTATCTGCGCGAAGCGCTGGCGGATCGTGCCCCCGACCGGGCGGCGGCGGTGCGGATCGTCGAAGGCGTCCTCAAAGGGGAGATCGGACAATGAAAGCGCAACCCAAAGCCAGCCATTTCGTCGATGGCGCCTATCTGGAGGATACGGCGGGCGCGGAGTTCGCCTCGGTCTATCCCGCCAGCGGCGAGGAGGTCGCGCGGGTTCACGAGGCCACCGAGGCGGTAACCGAGGCGGCACTGGCGGCAGCGGCGCGGGCGCAACCCGCATGGGCGGCGTTGAAGCCGGTCGAGCGTGGCCGCATCCTGACCCGTGCCGCGCAGATCATCCGCGAGAGGGCCGACGAACTGGCCCGGCTTGAGACGCTCGACACCGGCAAGCCCCTGTCCGAGACCCGCGCCGCCGACTGGCCGTCGGGTGCGGACGCTTTGGAATATTTCGGCGGGCTGGCGGCGACGATCACCGGCGAGACGATCCCCCTGGGCGGCGACTGGGCCTATACCTTGCGCGTGCCTTTGGGCGTGACAGTCGGCATCGGCGCCTGGAACTACCCCGCGCAGATCGCCTGCTGGAAAGCTGCTCCGGCGCTGGCCTGCGGCAATACGATGGTGTTCAAGCCGTCCGAGGTGACACCCCTTGGCGCGCTGAAGCTGGCCGAGATCCTGACCGAAGCGGGCGCCCCGCCCGGCGTCTTCAACGTGGTGCAGGGCATGGGCGCGGTAGGTGCGCGGCTGGTTGGCGATGCGCGGGTCCGAAAAGTTTCGCTGACCGGATCGGTTCCGACCGGGCGTAAGGTCTATCAGGCCGCCGCCGAGGGCATCCGCCATGTCACGATGGAGCTGGGCGGCAAGTCGCCCTTGATCGTCTTTGCCGATGCCGATCTGGATGCGGCGGTGGGGGCGGCGATGCTGGGCAATTTCTATTCCGCGGGGCAGGTCTGCTCGAACGGCACGCGGGTGTTCGTCGAGGCGTCGGTCGAGGCGGATTTTCTGGCGCGCCTGAAAAAACGCACCGAAGCGATGCGCATGGGCGACCCACTGGATGAGGCCACGACGCTGGGGCCGCTGGTGAGCGAAGCGCAGCGCGAGAAGGTGCTGGGCTATATCGAAAAAGGCCGTGCCGAAGGTGCACGGCTGGTGACCGGCGGCGGTGCGCCCGATCTGCCGGGATGCTTTGTCGAGCCGACCGTGTTCGCCGATGTCACCGACGACATGACCATCGCCCGCGAAGAGATTTTCGGCCCGGTCATGTGCGTGCTGAGCTTCCAGACCGAAGCCGAGGCCATCGCCCGCGCCAACGCCACCGAGTTCGGCCTGTCCGCCGGTGTTTTCACCCGCGATCTGGCCCGCGCGCACCGGGTTGTCGGCGCCGTCGAAGCGGGCACGGTCTGGATCAACACCTACAACCTGACTCCGGTCGAGATGCCCTTTGGCGGCACCAAGATGTCCGGTGTCGGGCGCGAAAACGGTCGCGCGGCGATCGCGCACTGGACCGAGATCAAGACCGTCTATGTCGGTCAGGGCGGCGTCGATGCGCCTTGGTAGCAGCCCTGAAACCGGCCGGTGGTTCTCCCGCCCCTCGTCACGGGCCAGAGGCCCGATCTTCGGGTTGGGCATGGCGCCGCGCTGGCGCGCGGCGAAGTCAACAGTGAGGCGCTCACAATGATCACGGTCTACGGGCGCGCGACGTCATCCAATGTGCAAGCGGTGATGTGGGCGATTGCCGAGCTGGGGTTGGAGTTTGAACGATTGGACTACGGCCACAGCTTTGGCGGTACCGACACGCCCGCGTTCCGCGCGATGAGCCCGCATGCGCTGGTTCCGGTAATCCGTGACGGCGATCTGGTAATCTGGGAAAGCTGCGCGATCCTGCGCTATCTCGCCGCGCGCTACGGTGACGGCGGCGCCTTCTGGCCCGCCGATCCGTGGGCGCGGGCAGGCGTGGACATGTGGGCGGAATGGGGCAAGGGCTCGGTCTGTGCCGATTTCACCGCACCGATCTTCTGGTCGCGGGTGCGCACAGCTGCCAAGGACCGCAACGAATCCGCGCTAAGCGCCGCGATTGCCCGGTTCGAGGGGCGGCTCGCCACTTTGGCCGCGCAGCTTGCCGATCAGCGATATGTCTGCGGCGAGGATTTCACACTGGCCGATATCGTCATCGGCCATATCCTGTATCGCTGGTATGACATCGACATCCCGCGTCAGCCACGGCCCCGGGTCGAGGCCTATTACCAGCGTCTGACCGAGCGCCCGGCCTATGCGAAGCATGTGATGATCGCCTATGACGCGTTGCGCGTGGCGGGCGCGTGATGGAGGCCGATTTCGTCATTGTCGGCGCCGGTTCGGCGGGGTCAGCCATCGCCTATCGGCTGTCCGAGGCCGGTGCCTCGGTCATTGTGATCGAACACGGCGGCACCGACGCCGGGCCGTTCATCCAGATGCCCGGCGCGCTGTCGTTTCCGATGAACATGGCGCGCTACGACTGGGGCTATCGCTCGGAACCCGAGCCGCATCTGGGCGGGCGCCGGATGGCGGTGCCGCGCGGCAAGGTGATCGGCGGGTCGTCGTCGATCAACGGCATGGTCTATGTGCGCGGCCATGCGCGCGATTTCGACCATTGGGCCGAGTCAGGTGCGGCAGG
>JBBKVJ010000315.1:0-3358 GCA_037968375.1 Paracoccaceae bacterium
TAGCGTGTGAAAGGGTCATTTGCCGGTCCTTTGTTGACAAGTCCTGCGCGGGACAGTTCCCCGATTGCCCCGGCGCTGTCAACATCCGCTTGCCTCTGCGCGCATCTAATGAGACATGCTCGGCCCATGTCAGATACCCCTGCCCCGATCAAAACCGCCCTTGTGACTGGCGCCTCGCGCGGCCTCGGTGCTGCCATGGCCGAAGCCCTTTCGCTGACACACCATGTCATCGCCGTCGCCCGCACCACCGGCGCGCTGGAGGAGGTGGACGACCGCATCAAGGCGGCAGGCGGCAGCGCCACCTTGGCTCCGATGGACATCACCAATGACGATGCGATGCGCGCCCTTTGCCGTGGCATCCACGACCGCTGGGGCATGGTCGACCTCTGGGTCCACGCCGCGATCCACGCCGCACCGCTGGCGCCGACCGCGCATCTCGACCTCAGGGACTGGGAAAAATCCCTGTCAATCAACGCCCGCGCCACCGGCGTCCTGATTCCCTTCATCGAGCCGTTGTTGCGCGCCGCGCCAGACGGCACGGCCCTGTTCCTCGACGATCCCCGTGCCGGTCAGAAATTCTTCGGGGCGTACGGCGCCACCAAGGCGCTGCAGATCGCCCTGGCGCACAGTTGGCAGGCAGAGACCACAAAGACCGGCCCGCGCGTCCTGATCGAGACGCCGCAGCCAATGCCGACAGCCACCCGCGCAAGATTTTTTCCGGGCGAAGATCGCGCGCCGCTTGCGCCCTGCGCGGCCGAGGCCGAACGCCTGATCGCCACGTTGCGCTGACCCCCGCGATCCGCGCCAGAAAGATTTTTCGCACGAAAAATCTTCCGCGCCACCTCAGGCCGCTGCGGCCTCTTCGGCCTGCTGACGCTGCCACAGCGCCGCATAGCGCCCGCCCTTCGCCAAAAGCGCCTCATGCGTGCCGCGTTCGACAATCCGGCCCGCTTCCAGCACCACGATCATGTCGGCATCGGCGATGGTCGACAGCCGGTGCGCGATGGTGATCACCGTCCGCCCCTCGCCCATCGCCCGCAAGCTTTCCTGAATGTCCTGCTCGGTCTCGCTGTCGAGCGCACTCGTCGCCTCGTCCAGCAGCAGGATCGGCGGGTTCTTCAAGAGTGTCCGTGCGATCCCCACCCGCTGTTTCTCGCCGCCCGACAGCTTCAGCCCGCGTTCGCCCACCGTCGTCTCGTAGCCCTCAGGCAGGCTTTCGATGAAGCCGTGAATCTTCGCCGCCCTCGCCGCCGCCTCGATCTCCGCGCGGCTGGCCTCAGGGCGGCCATAGGCGATGTTGTAAAAAATCGTGTCGTTGAACAGCACGGTATCCTGCGGCACGACGCCAATTTGCGCATGGAGGCTGGCCTGCGTGACCGTGCGCAGGTCCTGCCCGTCGATCTTCAGGCTGCCGCCGGTCACGTCATAGAACCGGAACAGCAACCGCCCTATGGTCGATTTGCCTGAACCCGAAGACCCAACGATCGCCACCCGCTCGCCCGGTCCGACGCGCAGGCTGACGCCCTTCAGGATCGGCCGCGCAGCATCATAGCCAAAGGTTACTTCGTTCAGTACGACCTCACCACCGGTGACCTGCAGCGGCACGGCGTCGGCGGCATCGGTCACTTCCTGCGGCTGCTCGAGAAGATCGAACATCTCGCCCATATCGACCAGCGCCTGCCGGATTTCGCGGTAGACCGTGCCGAGAAAGTTCAGCGGCATGGTGATCTGGATCATGTAGGCGTTGACCATCACGAAATCGCCCACGGTCAGTTGCCCCGACTGCACGCCCTGTGCTGCCAGCACCATCACGATGACCAGACCGCCGGTAATCAGGAACGATTGGCCGAAGTTGAGAAACGCCAGCGAATAGTTGGTCTTGTTCGCCGCCACCTCATAGCGCGCCATGGCACCGTCATAGCGCTGCGCCTCGCGCCCCTCGGCACCGAAATACTTGACCGTCTCGAAGTTCAACAGGCTGTCGATCGCCTTCTGGTTGGCGTCGGTATCCTGATCGTTCATCTCGCGGCGGATTTTCACACGCCATTCGGTGACCTTGAAAGTGAACCAGACGTAAAGAGCGATGGTCACCACCACGACCGCCAGATAGCGCGCATCGAACAGAAGAAAGAATATGACCGCCACCATGGTCAGTTCCAGAACCAGCGGCCCGACCGAAAACAGCATGAAGCGCAAGAGGAAATCGACGCCCTTCACGCCGCGCTCGATCACCCGGCTCAGGCCGCCGGTCTTGCGGCTGATATGATAGCGCATCGACAGCCGGTGGATGTGCTGGAACGTCTCCAGCGCCAGCATCCTGAGCGCCCGCTGCCCGACCCGGGTAAAGACCGCGTCGCGCGCTTGCTGAAAGCCCACGGTCATCAGCCGCCCCACCCCATAGGCCAGCGTCAACCCGATCGCCCCGGCGCCCAGAGCCCAGGCCGCCTGCGGCGCCTCGCCGCCCAAAGTATCCACCGCCAGCTTGAACAGATAGGGCACGCCGACACCGATGACCTTGGCGACGAACAGCATCGCCAGCGCGCCCACCACCCGCCGCTTGACCCAACCCTGGCCCTCGGGCCACAGATACGGACCGACCCGGCGCATCGTGCGCCAGCCGCTCCGCCGTTCCTTGGTCACCAGCGTCTCAGCCATCTGCAAGCGGTCTCCATGTCGACATGGCGGCAATACCTAGGCCGCAGCCTGGGAAATGGCCAGCACTCCAACGGCTTCTTTCGGTTCCAAATATTCTCGGGGGGCATCGCGCTTGCGCGATCGGGGGGCAGACAGCCCCCCTGCAACGGTTCAGCCGGGATCGACCTCATCCTCGGGCACGGTAAAGACCTGGCCCGGATAGATCAGATCGGGGTCGCGGATCTGGTCCTGATTGGCCTCGAACACCTTCACATATAGCCGTCCGTCGCCATAATTCTCGCGCGCAATGGCCCAGAGCGTAAAGCCCTTCTGCACCGTCACCGCCACGGTCGAGGCCGCACCCGCGCGCAGCTCCTCCACCAAAAGCCCCGACAATTGCTCGCGCGTCTCGCGGGTTACGGCGGTTTCGGTCCGCGCCACGACCGCGCCGGAGGCATCAATTTGATCGACCCTCAGCATGAAATTCGCAGGCGCGTCATCCGGCACCGGCGCGCTCCAGCCACCCCTGTCGATGGCGAACGTGCCGATTTCTACATTATCGGCATAAAGCCGTGCGAAACCCTCGCCCGCAGCACGCCCCGAAACCGAGACCCCGCCACTCGGGCTGATCGCGATCGCGTCGATGGCAAGTTGAGGCAGGTCGTCGCCCGCCGGACCACCCGGCTGCAACACCCGCGCGCGCCCCTCGGCATCGGCCACGATC
>JBBKVJ010000316.1:0-7666 GCA_037968375.1 Paracoccaceae bacterium
ACGGCGCCATCGTGCTCGCCGTGCTCCTGTTCGTGCTCGCTCTCCGCCGGTTCGGCGAACGCACGGGCCGTCTCGCCGAACGCCTTGAAACCACGGAGAAGGCCAATGATGTCCAACGCCGGATGCTGGAGGCCGCGGCTCGTCGTCCTCAGTCTCGCGACGAGTTGGTTGACCGGCCGCGCAACCGAGGCGAGGGCACCCGGAAATAGACGTGCGATGCCGGGCTCACCCTTGGCGGCGGAACCCGGCATCGACATCAGAGTTGAACACCCTTCGTAAGGGCGCCATCGATCACGAGGTTGGTCCCGGTGGTGAAGCTGGACGCCGGGCTGGCGAGGAAGACCACGCCTCGGGCGATTTCCTCCGGTTGCGCCATCCGGCCGGTGGGGTTCAGCGCCAGCGCCTCGGCATAGAGGTCAGGCATGTTGGTTTCGATGTTCTGCCAGATACCGCCGTCGAAATAGGTGTTCCCCGGCGAGACCGTGTTGGCACGGATGCCCTGCGCCGCCAGCTTGTAGGCCAAGCCCTGCGCATAATGAACAATGGCCGCCTTGAAGGCGCCGTAAGCGGGGCCGGTGAAGTCAACCTCACGCCCCGAGACCGAGGAGACGAGCGTGATCGAGGCCGCTATGCTTTTTTCCAGCCATGGCATGGCAGCGTTCACCAACCGGACTGAATGCATCATGTCCGTCTCGAACCCGGCATGCCAGGCGGCTTCGTCATCGGCCACGGCCAAGGCCGAGACGTTGCCGATCACGATATCGATCCCGCCGAGCGCCTTGGCCGAGCTTACGACCCAGGCTTCGAGCGCGGCCTTGTCCGACACATCGACCGCCGTGCCATGCGCCGTAGCGCCGTTGGCCTTCAGTCTTGCGACCGCCGCGTCCACATCGGCGCCGGTGCGGGCGCAGATCGCGACCGACGCGCCTTCGGCGGCAAGGATTTTGGCGCAACGCAGGCCGATTCCCTTGCTGCCGCCGGTGATCAGGGCGCGCAGCCCCTTCAGACCCAGATCCAAGTTTTTAACTCCCTGACATCACTTGAGGTACTTTTTCTCGATCCCGGCGGCGAGGCTGTATTTCGGATCGACCATGTTCCCCAGCCGAACCTTGCCGCACATCGTCAGCAACATGTAGGCGTCGGATTCAGATTGTCCGGTTTCGGCGGCGACCCAGCGTACCAGCTCGCGGTAGGCGATGCGGGCAGCGTCCTCCATTGGGCGGGCGGACCCAATGAACATCATCTTGTCTTCGGTTTCAAGCTGCGGCCAGCCGTTGCCGTGGCCCTTGATCAAGTCGATATGGATTTCGACCGTCGCCGGGATTTCCAGCGCCACGCCGCACAGCTCTCCGTCGCCCTGGATCGCGTGGCAGTCGCCCAGATAAAGGTAACCGCCATCGGTGTTGACCGGCAGATAGATGATCGACCCCGGCGCGACGTCTGGCACATCCATGTTGCCGCCGTAGTAGTCGGGTTGGAGCGACGAGATCGCCTCGATCTGAGGGGCGGTGCCGATGGTGCCGATGAACGGCTCGTAGGGCAAGGTGAGCGTGTCGGACCAGTGCACGCCGTCCTCGTCCACGACGATCTTCTTCACCTTTTCGGGCAGCGGCGGGTTCAGCAGCGCGGTGTCGCCCGTGGCGACTAGCCCACCGAATTCGGTCAGCAGGCAGGTGGTGCCCACGGGCTGCGGCCCGCGCGGCGTGATCGAGATGATGCGCACCGCCAGCGCGTCGCCCTTTTCCGCGCCCTTGACGTAGATCGGCCCGGTCTGCGGGTTGAGGAACGGAAAGTTCAGCAGGGATGACGGGTTGTCCACCACTTCGGTGATCGCGCCTTCAAAGGCGTCGTGCGTTTCCACGGTGATGACCGCGCCCGGCTCGACCTCAAGTACGGGCGTGGCATAGGGGCCGTAGACGTAGTGAAAGGTGCCCTGATCCTCGATCGTGATCTTGTGGCGGGCGCCTTCGACGCCTTTGGCGACGCCCTTTTGCGCCATGATGGATGTGCTCAGCCAGGACATGTTCGTGCTCCTCTTGTGCTTGTCTTGGGTTGGTCAGATGGTCAGATATTTACGGACTTCGTCACGGGACCGGATTTCGTCAGGACCCAGATCTGCGACGATGCGGCCCTTTTCCATCACATGGCCACGGTCGGCGAGCGTCACGATCAGGTCAAGGTTCTGTTCGACCAGCAGCACCGACACGCGGGTTTCCGCGTTCAGGGTCCGGACGTTGCGTGCGATGTTCTTGATGATCGACGGCTGGATGCCTTCGGACGGTTCGTCCAGCAGCATCAACGACGGGTTGCCGATCATCGCGCGGGCGATGGCCAGCTGCTGCTGCTGCCCGCCCGATAGGGTGCCGGCGCGCTGACGCGACCGTTCCTTGAGGATCGGGAAGAACCGGTAGACGGTGTCGTAATCCGGCGTGCCGCGCCCGCGCCCCGCGACCTCTCCGACCATCAGGTTTTCGCGGATGGTGAGTTCGGGAAAAACTTCGCGGCCCTGTGGGATATAGCCGATCCCGTTGCGCGCGCGGGTGTCGGCCCCGTCCGTCGTGGCGTCGCGACCCTGAAAATGGATTGTCCCGGCGCTGGGTTTCAAAAGCCCGGTCAGCGTGCGCATCAGGGTGCTTTTCCCCACGCCGTTGCGGCCCACGACGGCGACGATTTCGCCCCGGCCGATTGTCAGGTCGACCCCCTGCAGCACGGTTTCGCCGCCATAGCCCGACCGCAGGCCCGAGATGGTCAGAAGCGGTTGATCAGACATCGGCTGTCCCCAGATAGATTTCCTGCACGCCTGGATGGTCGATGATCTCGGCGATCGTACCGCTCGCAAAGATCGATCCGAAATGCAGCACCGTGACCCGCCGCGCGATCTGCTCCACAAAGGCCATGTCGTGTTCAACCGCCAGAATCGTGATGCCGCGGCTGTTGAGATCGTGAAGCATCTCGCCGGTCTTGCGCGTCTCGTCGGGCGACATGCCCGCTGTCGGTTCGTCCAGCAACAGCAGCTTGGGTTCGACCCCGACCGCCATGGCGATCTCCAGCCATTGCTGCTGCCCGTGGGATAGAATGCCCGCGGGCGTCATGTCTTCGCCGCGCAGGTCCGTGAAGTCGAGCATTTCGCGGATCGTCGCGCCCAGGCTTTGCCCGTGCAGATGGTCCTGAAAGGCGACCTCGAGGTTCTGGCGCACCGAAAGCGCCTTGAAGATGCCCGGCACCTGAAACTTGACCGAGATGCCCCGCCGGATGCGCTGGAACGACCGCAGCCCGGTGATGTCGCTGCCGTCAAAGGTGATCGTGCCCGCGTCCGGCGCATGTTCGCCCAGCAGCAGGCGGAAAAAGCTGGATTTGCCTGCACCGTTCGGCCCGATCAGGCAGTGCATGGCACCGGCGGACAGGGAAAAGTCGATGCCGTTCGCGACGACCACGCCGCCAAAGGCCTTGCGAAGGCCTTGGACCTTGAGGATCTCGGTCATGACTTGCCCCTCTTGAAGATGCGGCCCAGAAGGGTCATCGCGCCCACCACCAGTCCTTGCGGCGCGACCAGAACCGTGACCAGCAGCAGCGCGCCCATCACGACCAGCGCATACTGGCTGCCGTAGATCGTCAGCGTCTGAAAACCTGCCAGCACGACGATTGTCCCGATCAGCGTGGCGGTGATGTCGCGCCGACCGCCCACCGCAACCCAGACGATGGGCAGCGCGGCCGAGGTCAGGCCCATGCTCGACGGGGTGATATACTGCCCCCAGGCGGTATAGAGCGCGCCCGACAGCGCGGCAAAGGCACCGCCTATGGCAAAGGCCAGCGTCTGATACAGCCGCACGTCATAGCCCAGCATCCCGACGCGGTGCGGGTTTTCGCGGATCGCCACCAGCACGTTTCCAAAGGGCGAATTCAGCATGATGCGCAGCCCGAGGTAGCAGACCACCACCAGCCCCAGCAGCAGATAATAAAGCGACGGACCGGGATAAAGAACGATGTCCCCCCCGAACCACGGCAGGGTAAGGGGCGGCATGCCGGACATACCGTTGAACCCGTTCAAACGTGCCTCGCCGATGCGCCACTGCGGCCCGGCAGTCTGCGCCATGAAGGTTTCCAGCACCAGCGTCACCGACAGGGTGACGATGCCTATGAAGACACCCTGGATGCGCCCGTAGAACATGAAATAGCCGATCACCAGCGCGAACAGCCCGCCGATCGCCACCGCCAGCACCAGCGCCACAATGGTCAGGCCGTAGGCCGCGCCCAGGTTGAGTGTGATGACGCCATAGGCATAGCCCGCAAGGCCAAAGAACGCGGTCTGACCAAAGCTCAGCGCCCCGGCATAGCCCCAGACCACGCCCAGGCCCATCGCCATGAAGGTCCAGATCAGGAAATAGGCGGCATTACCGACGGTCCAGGCATCGGCCATCAGCGGATAGACGGCGGCGGCGGCCACGGCGACGGCCACGGCGGTCCAGAAAGCCGGCCCACGCCCCATGGTCTGCGGCCCTTCGAGCCGGGCCAGAAGGCTGCGGCTGCGGCTGCGCGGTGCAGTTTCGGAAGAGATCATCGGGTGGTTCCCTTAAGCCAGCCCGAAAGACCTCCAGGCAAGATTCGGATGACGAGGATGACAGTGACCAGCAAGCCGATCTGGCCGAACAGCTGGCCATACCAAGCAGTCAGCCCCGCCTTGATCAACGCCAGGATCGCGGCAGCAGGGGCTGCCCCGACAAATATGTCGGCGCCCCCGACGACCACGGTCACGAAACTTTCGACGATGAAGGTCGAGCCCATGGTCGGCACCATCGTCATGGTCGGGGCATAAAGCCCGCCCGCAAGGCCCGCGAGCGCGGCACCCAGACCGAAGGTTAGCCCGTACATCCGCCCGGTGTTGACCCCCAGCGCATGGGCCATCTGCGGTTTCTGGATAGTGGCGCGGGCGATCACGCCGAACCGGCTGTGATAGAACAGCAGGTACAGGCCGCCCAGCAGGCCAAGCGCGCAGGCCATCAGCACGAGGCGGTACAGCGAATAGGACCGTCCCCCAACGTCGATGCTGCCCAGCGGGGTGCCGACGCCTTGCATGGTCGATCCCAGCACAATCAACACGCCCTGCGTGGCGATCAGGCTGATGCCCCATGTGGCAATGATCGAATCCAGCGGGCGGTTATACAGATGCCGGATCACCAGCCGTTCGACCACCATGCCGACCGCCCCGGCGACCAGCGCGCCGGTCAGGATCGCCAGCGGCAGCGGCAGACCGGCTCGCGCGGCACTGGCCGTGACATAGGCGCCGCACATGATGAATTCGCCATGGGCAAGGTTGATCACCCCCATCATGCCAAAGATCACCGCCAGTCCGGCACAGGAGATTACCAGAAAGGCGAAGGTGTCGCCAAATTGATAGAGCATGGCAAAGACGCTCTGGAACAGGTCCATCTGCGGGTCTCCTGGTATCGGGAAAGGGTAGGGGACAGGATGCCGGGCGGGTCAGGCTCGCCCGGCAGGTCAGCTCAGCCTATCACTGCGCCGGAGGGGGCGAGGACGGCGTATACTGCGCGCTCGGATCGTTCTTGGTCAGATCGCAGCCCGCATCGCCCAGCCAGTATGGCTTGATGTCTTCCCAGACCTTGGGAAAGCTGATCGAATGATCGTCGTTCACCTTGGCCAGGTAGATGGTGTGCGACATGTGCTGGCTTTTCGGATCCAGGCAGACATTGCCGGACGGTCCGTCAAAGCAGACGTCGCCCTCGGCCAGAACCGCGCGGATGGCGTCGTGGTCGGTGGTGCCTGCCCGTTCGACCATCTGCTTGTAAAGGTTCATCGCGATGTACGAGTTCGCGGCTTCCTGGTTGATGTAGGGTTCGTCCGGGAACATCGCGTGGAACTTCTCGACAAAGGCGTTCGAGGCCGGGCTGTCGATCTCTTCGATGTAGTTGGTGGTGACGAACATGTTGGCAAGGCTCGGCGGGGTGAACCGCTTGTGCTCATAGCCCTGGCCGACGTTCACCGACGACGCCATCGGCAGGCCGACGTTAGCCGACGCAGCCTGTTCGTAATAGGACGCCTGCGCCGCCCCGACCAGAAGCGTCACGACGAAATCCGCCTCGGTCGCCTGGATGTTCTGGATGGTCTGGCCGAACTGCGACACGCCCAGCGGAATGAACTCCTCTCCCGCCATGGTGCCGCCGTTCTCTTCGACGATCTGGCGTACCCATTCCGCCGAAATCTGGCCAAAGTTGTAATCCGCCGCCAGCGTATAGACGTTGGGCCCGTACTCTTCCATCATCCAGGGTATCAGGGTCGAGAACTGCTGTTCCGGCACCGCGCCGGTGACGATCATGTTGTTGTCACAGACGCCACCTTCGTACTGGTTGTTGTAGAAGGCAAGTCCGTCGAACTGGTTGACGATGGGGCGATACGCCTCGCGCGAGGCCGAAGAGAACCCGGCGAACACCACGTCGACCTTGTCGGACTGGAGCACCCGGCGCATGAATTCCTGGTAGCGGCGATTGTCGGACTGGGTGTCATAGACCACCAGTTCGACCGGGCGGCCGTTGATGCCGCCGGCGTCATTGATTTCCTTGGCGGCCAGCTCGATGGCATGAACCTTGACCATGGTCGCGGCGGCAAAGTCGCCGGACTGGTCTTCGAGGACGCCGATCCGGATGGGACCGTCCTGGGCGAATGCGGGGGCCGCGGCGACAAGTGCCAGGGCAGCACCGGCCATCAGGCCGGCAAGGGTCAGTCGATTGCGTGTCATTAGTCTCTCTCCACTGTTGCTTGGTCTGTCGGGTCGTATGGTGTGTCGATTAGTCCGGTCTTGTTGCGCGACCGTGTTGCGGCCTTGCGTCCTGTGCAGGGTCGGGGCCAAGTCCGATGGCATGTCGCGCCATATCCTCCATCGGAATTCTGCGCTGCATGGCTTCGCGCCGCAGCCATTCATAGGCATCCTCTTCGGACAGGCCGCACCCGGTGATGAGCTGCATTACCGCCTTCGTCACGATGCGCCGCCCGGCCAGACGCCGGTTGAGCGCCTGCACCTCATTTTTGTGTCGAATCCGCACGGCCTGTTCGTTCACCGCCAGAAGCAGCGCGGTGAAGATGCCCGAACTGCGCACCGGCTTGAGAATATGGCTCGCCGCGCGGTGCTGGATCACGCGTGCAAGACGGCTGGGCGCCTCACTGCCGATCAGAGCGATCAGGGGAAGGTCCGCGACGGCGGATTCGTCCAGCGTGGTGTCCGCACCATCATCAGCATCGAAAAAGATCACGTCGAACGGGACCGGCGCGCCGTCGGTGGCGGGCAGCGCCCGGGCCACCGTGATTTCGAGCCCCAGCTTGCGGAGCGTCCGTTCCAGCGTCTGGCAGCCCCCGTCGGGTGCCATGATCACCAGCGCCCGTAGCCCGCGAAAGTTCTTCTGAATCGACCGGCTCATTGTATCAGCCGCAGATCACGGCTGTCGCCGTCGCGGGCGTCATGCGCCCAGGTCAGATACGGATCGGGGCGCAGCGCCGCAGGATGTTCCACCAGGATGTCAAAGCTGCCATCGCTGCGCGACCGCCCGATGCGCGGCCGCATCCAGCAGTGCAGGTTATCGCCGTCCACCGTCACCTGGCCCTGCGGCGCGTCGAAAGTCAGGTCGCGCACCGCCTCGCGCACTGCCTCGAACCCGGT
>JBBKVJ010000317.1:0-6593 GCA_037968375.1 Paracoccaceae bacterium
TCTACTCGCACGGATTATTGTTTCGGTCTTTGCCGGTCTAATCGTGTTCGTGCTGAATGCGGTGCTGAATTTCCGCCGAGTCTGACGATGCCTGCATTTCACATTTTGCGGAGTGCGTCGGTAGATGAAGATGGAGTGTAGGTGAACGATGGAAATGAAGAAAAAATCGGGAAGCAGCATAGAACATCGGCCCAACCAGCCTCGGCCCAAAATCGTGTCTGATGAGCTGGACAGAATATGGCTGGATAGCACCGAAAGGCCTGGTCCATTTATCGAAGTTGTCCGCGCTGCTCGATGACCCGCACGCCATTCCTCAGGGCGCAAGATCGATATTGATGATATTATTGGACCAGATTAAGGTTCTGGACCGTCAGATCGCAATACTCGATAAAGAGATCGCTCGGCGCGCCAGAGAAGATGAGACCGCGCGCCGGTTGATGACCAGCGGTGCTTAAGGGAGCACGTTTTCTTCTAACTTCACGAACTTACATCTGCCGCGCGGCCCACCGCGACCTCAAGACCAGCGCGTTCCCCCTGTTTGATAAGGCGCAAGTTGTAATAAATGTTCAGGGACTACGACGACCACGATCAGCGCGATTCCCCAGGCCCCAGTATGTGCAATGTGTTCTGTCACAATTAAGTCCTGCTTGTTGGCTTTTGCGTAGAATGGCGGCGTGACCCGTCTTCAACTGGAATTCACTAACGCCATACAGGTAATTCTTCGTCTCGTCATCGGGAACAAGGGGTAGTGCCACCCGCGAATGCTTACACCTTGCCTTCGAAGCAGCGGCGCCTCGCGATCAAGCCTGCGGACCGTGGGGGCTTCACGGAAAAGTCGCAAGCCGAGCGAAATGCCCGAGATTGGGAATGCGCATTTCGAGCCGTTCCATCTCCTGCGCCAAGTCCGGATTGAACCACGGAAAGCGCCGCAGTCCCGTGGGGAGAACACGCACGGCCACGGCCAGGTGTTCCCGGGTGACCTCATAGTCTGACCCGCTTCAACAGCTGCGCATTGATCGCCACCACGACCGTGCTTGCCGACATCAGCACCGCGCCTACAGCAGGCGTCAGCAGGATTCCCCACGGCGCAAGAACGCCTGCGGCGAGGGGAATCGCGATGATGTTGTAGCCCGCCGCCCACCAGAGATTCTGCACCATCTTCCGGTATGTGGCACTGCTCAGCGTGATGATCCGGGGGATGTCGCGGGGGTCGGACCGCACCAGCACGATGTGTCCGGCCTCGACGGCGACGTCCGCACCCGCGCCGATCGCGATCCCGATATCGGCGGTGGCCAAGGCTGGGGCGTCGTTCACGCCGTCGCCGATCATTGCGACTTTCTTGCCCTCGGCCTGAAGCTCGCGGACCTTGGAGGCCTTGTCCTCGGGCAGCACTTCCGCGAACACGGTGTCAATACCAAGTTCCCTTGCGACGGCATCGGCCACGGCCTGCGCGTCGCCGGTCAGCATGGCGACCTCGATCCCCCGTTCATGCAGCGCCACGATGGCTTCGCGGCTCTCTTCGCGGATCGCATCCGCCACGGCGTATACGGCCAGGGCCTTGCCGGCGCGGACGAGGTAGATCGCGGCCTGCCCGCGCTCGGCCGCAGCCTCGGCCGCTTCCAGAAGTGCCGGCGACACCTGGACATCTTCGGCCCTGAGGAGCGCCGGGCCGCCCATGTGGTATTCCGCGCCTTCGATCGTGGCCGCCACACCCTTGCCGGTGATCGCGCGGAAGCCGTCGGCGGCAGGAACGTCGATGCCTTTGTCCTGCGCGGTCTTCACGATGCCCCGGGCGATCGGATGCTCGGACTCAGATTCGATGCCGGACGCGATCCGAAGCGCTTCGTCCTCCGCGAGTCCTTCCGCGACGGACATGGCCACGACGCGGAACTCGCCGAGCGTCAACGTTCCCGTCTTGTCGAAGATTACGGTGTCAAGGTTCCGGGCCTCCTCGAGTCCACGCCGGTCCCGCACCAGAAGCCCGTTGCGAGCGCCCAGCGTCGTGGAGATGGCCACCACCAGCGGCACGGCCAGACCAAGCGCGTGCGGGCAGGCGATCACCAGCACCGTCACCATCCGGACAACGGAGAAGTCGATCGCTGCCCCTAAAGACTGCCACGTCACGATTGTGATGGCCGCAGCGGCGATCGCCACGACGGTCAGAAGTCGGGCTGCGCGATCCGCAAGGTGCTGCGCTCTGGACTTGGACTTCTGTGCATCGGCCACGAGCCGCATGATGCCGGAGAGTTTGGTCTTCTCTCCCGTCCCGGTGACCTCGACGCGCAAAGATCCCTCTCCGTTGATCGTGGCGGCGATAACCTCGTCGCCTTCCTGCTTTTTCACCGGCCTGGACTCGCCAGTGATCATCGCCTCGTTGACGTCACCCTTCCCCTTTCGCACCACGCCGTCTGCGGGAACGCTCTCGCCGGGGCGAACCAGCACGAGGTCCCCGTTCCGCAACGCGCTGACGGGGACCTCCTCCTCGCCCCCATCGGTGATCCGCATTGCGGTGTCCGGAAGGAGCTTCGCCAGTTCCCTCAATGCACCCTCGGCCTGATTGATGGACCGCATCTCGATCCAGTGGCCGAGCAGCATGATCGTGACCAGCGTTGCTAGCTCCCACCACAGCGCTTCCGCCTCGATCAGCCCGAGCTGAACGACCCACGAAAACAGGAAAGCAACCGCGATGGCGAGCGAGATGAGGGTCATCAACCCCGGCAGACGGTCTCTCAGTTCTCGCCACGCTCCCTGCAGGAAGACCAGACCGCCGTAGACGAAGACGACCGTGGAGAGCACGGGGCCGATCCAGTCTGATCCGGGAAACGCCGGCGCCCGATAGCCGAGAAGTTCCTGGATGTGGGCCGACCAGATGACCACCGGAACTGTGAGAGCCAGCGAGAGCCAAAAACGGTCCCGAAACATCGCGGGGGAGTGGCCCTCGTGCTTGTCATGGTTCCCATGGCCTGAATGGGCAGACGCGGGTACTGACTTGTCTGGTAACGCTTCTGCCGTAGCGTGGTCTTCGTGACCCTTGCCGGTCGAAGCGGCGGGCGCAGCGGCCGTGTTGCGCCCGGTCCGCTGCGCCATAGGTTTGATGTCGGCAAGCTCGATACGGGTTTCGTCGTAGTGGACCGTGGCGCTTTCTGCCGCGTGATCCACAGAAACGCTTTCGACCCCTGGCACCTCACCAATCCGCTTTCTTACTTCATCCGGGCTCAACGTACTCAGCAAGTCGCCTACTTCGATTACGCTTGTTTTCATCGTGTCTTCCTTCCGCAGGGATGCTACCTCCTCTCACGGTGCCGATCTCGCCGAGCGGATTGCAGCCTCAGCATTGCTCAAGACAGCGACTGTGGGCCAGATGACGATCGAATGCACCTGTTAAATCTCAGCGAGCGGGTTGGACTAGAGCAGGTTTCCCGCGCCTCGTTGATTGAAGGCTGATAGTTTCGCAGGTTCGTGCAATACTCGCTCCGATATTTGGAAATGGCGGTCGACGTTGACCATAACCAACACAGTGGAGTACATCCGACGCTAGGAGAAGCAGATGAACCCGGCAAAAAAGATTCGCGTCGCCGTCAACGGTTACGGCGTGATCGGAAAGCGTGTCGCCGACGCCGTGGTCCGGCAGGACGATATGGAACTCGCCGGCGTCGCCGATATCAGCGCCGATTGGCGGCTGCGCATGGCGATGCACAAGGGCTTCCGCCTTTATGGAGCCACTGACAACCATGCGAAGGCGATGCGGAACGCCGGTCTCGATGTCTCCGGGAGCCTCGATGATCTGCTTGGGGTGAGTGATCTGGTGGTTGACTGCACGCCGAAGCGGATCGCGGCGGTCAACGTCGACATCTATCGACAAGGGGGCATCAAGTTCATCGTCCAGGGCGGCGAGAAGCACGAGGTGACCGGACACTCCTTTGTCGCCGAGGCCAGCTATTCGAGCGCGCTGAACCGGGACAGCACGCGCGTCGTCTCCTGTAACACCACCTCGATCGTCAGAACTCTTACGGTATTGAAGCGCGCGGGCCTGTTACGGCGTGCGCGCGGGACGCTGCTGCGCCGGGCGACAGACCCCTGGGAAAGTCACCTCGGCGGGATTATGAACACGCTCGTCCCCGAACCTGAGATTCCGAGCCATCAAGGGCCGGATGCGCAGAGCGTCGACCCCGACCTCGATGTCATCACGATGGCGGTAAAGGTGCCGGAGACCCTGGCGCATTTGCACTACTGGTCGGTGCAGTTGACCCGCTCGGCCTCCATCGAGGAGGTACTTGAGGCCTTTTCCGCATCGTCGCGGATCGCCCTGATCCGCATGGATGCCGGATTGACCGCCCTCAACGCGGTCAAGGAACTCATGGCCGACCTCGGCCGGCCGCATGACAACCTTTACGAAGTGGCGCTGTGGTCGGACATGCTGAAGATTGAAGGGGATGAGCTGTTCTACGCCTACATGGTCGATAACCAGGCTATCGTCATTCCCGAGACAATCGACGCGATCCGAGCATTGACCGGGACGATCAGCAACGCCGAAGAATCGATCACCAAAACTGATGCAACGCTCGGGATTGGCCTGCTGACCGAAGCGCTGGGGAAGCGATGATCGTAAGAATATTCGACGCCCAGCTTGGGCTTGAAGCGCGTCCGGTCTGGGCGCAGCAATGGCTTTGCGATCGATGAGCGATCCAGACCCCGCATCCTCTGGTCCAGTTCAGACCCTCTCGGACCGGCTCAACCAGAACTGCTTCTGCGTCACGCTCGACCGTCGGTCGCTGTGCGATGCGCTGGAGCAAGAGGCCGGTGACCCAGAGTTTTACGAGACGTTCATCCGCTCTAAGGCCCACCTGTTCTCGAACGTGTCGGTTTTCCTCTCAGCCAACGAGGTGGCCGAGATGCAGGAGGTGGTCGCAGCAATCGAAAGGGTCGCCCGGCTCGCTGCATACAAGGCCGCGGTTCTCTCATGGGCACCTGAAATCTCCCGGGAGGATCACGGTCCGGTTGGTGCGTTGATGGGCTACGACTTCCATCTGGGCGTCGACGGCCCCCGGCTAATCGAGATCAATACCAACGCCGGCGGGGCGTACCTCAATGCTGTTCTTGCAAGGGCGCAGCGCGCGTGTTGTGCCGAAATGGACACGCCACTGCCGCCGCAAGCGTTTGAGGACGCGGGGTTCCGTATGTTCCAAAGCGAGTGGATGCGCCAACGCGGGACCGGCGCACCAAATCGGGTCGCTATCGTCGACGACAGTCCGGAGCAACAGTATCTCTATCCCGAGTTCGTGCTCGCGCGGCAAATTCTGGCCGCGCGCGGTGTGGACGCAATTATCGCGGATTCCAGCCACCTTCGCTATGAGGGCGGCCGGCTCAGCGTCGAGGGAAGACCCATTGACCTTGTGTACAACCGGGTCACCGATTTCGCTTTTGATCAGCCTGAGCACTGGGCGCTACGAGAGGCCTACCGCGATGGCGCGGTGGTCGTAACGCCGAATCCGCACAATCACGCCCTGCTCGCTGACAAACGCAACCTTGCGCTGCTATCCGATCCGGCGATGCTCGAGGCTTGGGGCCTGGAACCGACACATCTGGCCCAACTCAAATCCGTCCCGCGCACTGTCCTTGTCACTCCCGAAAACGCCGGCGACCTGTGGAAGTCGCGTAAGGGACTGTTCTTCAAGCCGACGAGCGGACATGGCGGCAAGGCGGTGTACCGCGGCGACAAGGTGACGAAAGGCGTCTGGGCAGAAATAGAGCAGGGCGGCTACGTTGCCCAGACTTTGGTCCGGCCGAGCCAGCGCATGATCAAGATCGACGACGCACTCCAGGCGCGCAAAATAGACGTCCGGCTATATACCTATGACGGTCAGGTGCTTCTGGTGGCTGCTCGCCTATATCAAGGACAGACCACGAATTTCAGGACGCCAGGGGGCGGATTCGCCCCGGTCTTTGTGGTCTGATCATGAAGGCTGAGATGTCACGCAATATGCAGGAAGAAGCCGGTCTGTTAATCAGCTTGGCTTCTTCCCGCCTAATTGACCGCGGTCTTTGTCGCTATTTTTTTGGCGGCATCATCAGTTCCTGCTGCATCATCAGGCTTTCCATCATCTGATGCATCATTTCCATATGCTGCTTCATTTTCTCCATGTTTGCCGGGTCCATCTTCATCATGCCCCCATCGGCCATCTTGGCCTTCATTTTTTCTTTATGTGCCGGGTCCATCGCCATCGGCTTGTCGCCATGTGACATCATGCCGCCTTCGGCCATCTTGGCCTTCATGGAGGCCATATGTGCCTTCATCATGGCCATATTCTCGGTCATGAGCTTTTTGCGCTCTGCCGGCGTCTTGGCGTTCTGGGCTCGCTCCATCATCTGCTGATGCGCGGAATGATCGGGCATCGGCATGGCATGGCTCTGCATGGCTGGCTTGGGTTCCGGGGGCGCTGCGTAGGCCGCACAACCGGTCAACATGGCGAAAGCAGCGACTGTGGCAAGGTAGGGAGTTCTCATGTATAATTTCCTTCTTTGTGTAGTTGCCCTCATGGAGGACGAAATTGGCGGCGCGACAATATACGTCCTCCAGTAAATACTGGGGTCAG
>JBBKVJ010000318.1:0-14530 GCA_037968375.1 Paracoccaceae bacterium
GCGGCCCAGCAGAGCGCCGCAAAGCGCTCGGGATTGTCCGGCCAATCCTTGCCATCAGGCCCAAGGTAGATCCCGCCGGCCCGGTCAAAAAGATGCGGTGCGTCCAGCACCAACAGGTCCAGCCCCGCCGCCTTGGCCGCCAGAACCCGCCCCGGGCCGCCGAACAGCTTGGAGTTGCGCCAGACCTCGCGACCGCCCTTGATCGCAGTCATTACTGCGGGATAACCCGGCACCAGCGTCCGCAAGGCCCAGCCTTCGGTTGCCAGCGCGCCGGGCAGCGCACCCACGACATCGGCCAAACCTCCGGTCTTGACCAGAGGCGCCACTTCCGAGGCCACCGAGAGAACCTGCCGCATCGTCCGCACTTTCATTTTGGTTCAAATATGTCGGGGGTAAATTCGCCGTCAGGCGAAGAGGGGGCAGCGCCCCCTACCCGTTCGCCGCCTCCCACGCTGCGATCATCGGCTTGGTGATCAGCGTCACGCCACCTTCCGACACCCTGAAGAACTTCGCATCCGCCTCGGCATCCTCACCCACCACCAGCCCTTCGGGAATCTGCACGCCCCGGTCGATCACCGCATTGGTCAGCCGCGCATGCCGCCCGATGGTGACGTAAGGCAGCACCACCGCACGGTTCATCACCGAGAACGAGTTCGAATGAACCCCGGTGAACAACAGCGAATTGCGGACTTCGGTTCCGGAGATAATGCAGCCGCCGGACACCAGCGACGACCGCGCCGTGCCGCGCCGGTTGTCCTCGTCATGGATGAACTTTGCAGGCGGCACGCTTTCGGAATAGGTCCAGATCGGCCATGTCCGGTCCCAGAGGTCCAGATCGGGGGCAAAGTCGGTCAGATCGATATTGGCCTTCCAGAACGCATCTATCGTGCCGACGTCACGCCAATAGGCGGGCGCGTCCTTTGTGTGGCGCACGCAGCTTTCGTCAAAGCGGTGGGCCTGGGCCTTGCCCGCCTTGACGATCGCCGGAATCAGATCGGTGCCGAAATCGTGGCTCGAGTTCTTGTCGGCGGCATCGTCAAGCAGAAGTTGCCGCAAGAACTGCCAGTCGAAGACATAGATGCCCATCGAGGCCAGCGTGACATTCGGGTCATCGGGCGTGCCCGGCGGATCTTTCGGCTTTTCCAGGAACGAGGTGATCCGCCCCTTGGCATCCACCGCCATCACGCCAAACGCCGAGGCCTCGGCGCGCGGCACCGTCAGGCAACCCACGGTCACATCCGCACCGCTGTCGACATGCTGGCGCAGCATGATCTCGTAATCCATCTTGTAGATGTGGTCACCTGCCAGAACTACAACGTAATCAACGCCGTAGCTGTCGACGATGTCGATGTTCTGGGTCACCGCATCGGCAGTGCCCAGATACCACTGGTTTTCCGCCACCCGCTGCGAGGCGGGCAGGATATCCAAGTATTCGTTGCGCTCGGCGCGGAAAAAGCTCCAGCCACGCTGGCAATGCCGGATCAGCGAATGCGCCTTGTATTGCGTCGCAATCGCCATCTTGCGGATGCCCGAGTTCAGCGCGTTCGACAGCGCGAAGTCGATGATCCGGGTCTTGCCCGCGAAATAAACCGCCGGTTTGGCGCGATTATCGGTCAGCTCCTTCAGGCGTGAACCGCGTCCGCCCGCCAGAACGAAGGCCATCGACCGGCTGGAAAGTCTGTCATTCACCATCGTTTGTTCCTCCCTCTTTTCCCTGAATGTCCCGGGTCAGCCCTCGTGCACCAGGATCAGTGTCGACATTGGCGGCAGGGTCAGCGTCGCCGACCAGTTCAGGCCGTGGCTGGCTACCGCCTCGGCTGTGATCCCGCCCAGATTGCCGCGACCGCCGCCGCCGTAACTGTCTGCATCGCTGTTCAACGCCTCGCGCCAGCGTCCTGCTCCGGGCAGGCCACAGCGCCAGGCCGACCGCTCGACCGGGGTGAAGTTCGAGATCACCACGGCGGGTGGATCGCCCTCGGCGCCAAATCGCGCCCAGGCAAAGACCGAGATATCGCCCGCCTCAGCCTCGATCCAGCGGAAGCCTTCGGGCTCGCAATCCTTCGCATGCAGCGCCGGCACATCGCGGTAGACCCGGTTCAGGTCGCGCACGAGGTTGCGCAAGCCGCCGTGCAAACCGCGATCAGCTGCCTGCCAGTCCAGATCGAGCGAATGGTTCCACTCGGCCGTCTGGCCGAACTCCTGACCCATGAACAGCAGTTTCTTGCCCGGGTGCCCCCACATGAAACCGTAATAGGCACGTAGGTTTGCAAAGCGTTCTTCATCTGAACCGCCGGGCATCTTGCCCAGCATTGATCCCTTGCCATGCACCACTTCGTCATGGCTGATCGGCAGGATGAAGTTTTCGGAAAACGCATAGACCATGCCGAAGGTCATCTGTGTGTGGTGATGTTTGCGGTGGATCGGTTCGCGCTGCATGAAGCTGAGCGTGTCGTTCATCCAGCCCATGTTCCACTTGTAGCCGAACCCAAGTCCGCCCGCATCCGTGGGCTGGCTGACCGCCGGAAAGCTGGTGCTCTCCTCGGCCGCCGTCAGGATACCGGGGCATTCGCCATAGACAACCTCATTCATCCGGCGCAGAAGCGCGATCGCTTCCAGATTCTCTCGCCCGCCATGTTTGTTCGGCACCCACTCGCCGTCCTTGCGCGAATAATCGCGGTACAGCATCGAGGCCACGGCATCGACGCGCAGCCCGTCGATATGGTATTCCTCAAGCCAGTACAGCGCGTTCGAGATCAGGAAATTGGCGACCTCGGCGCGGCCGAAATTGTAGATCAGCGTGTTCCAGTCCTGATGAAACCCCTCTCTGGGGTCGGCGTGCTCGTAGAGATGCGTGCCGTCGAACTGGGCCAACCCGTGCGCATCGGACGGAAAATGCCCCGGCACCCAGTCAAGGATGACACCGAGGCCCGCATCATGCGCGGCCTGCACCAGATCGCGGAACTCGTGCGGCGGGCCGTGGCGCACTGTGGGCGCGTAAAGGCCCACCGGCTGATAGCCCCAGGAGCCGTCGAAGGGATGTTCGGTCAGCGGCAGAAATTCCAGATGGGTAAAGCCCATGTCGCGCGCATAGCCGACCAGATCGCGCGCCGCCTCCTTGTAGGACAGCGGCCGCCCGCCCTCGTCCCACTTGCGCCGCCACGATCCCAGATGAATCTCGTAGATCGAGATCGGTGCATCGCGGCGGTTTCGCGCCTCGCGCGCCGCCATCCAGTCGGCATCCTTCCAGCCATAGCCCGCAATATCGCGCACAATGCTGGCGGTCTCCGGCGGATGTTGCGATCCAAAGCCCACCGGATCGGCCTTCAACGGCTGCGCCCGGCCATCGGCGCCGATGATTTCATATTTGTATGGGGCGCCGTCGCCGACCTCGGGCAGAAAAATCTCCCAGATCCCCGTCGCCCCCCGCCGCCGCATCGGATTGCGCCGCCCGTCCCAGTGATTGAACGCACCGACCACCGAAACCCGCCGTGCATTCGGCGCCCAGACCGCGAAATGCGTGCCGTGTGCGCCCTCATGCTGGCGTACATGCGCGCCAAGTGCTGTCCAGAGCCGCCGGTGCGTACCCTCGCCCAAAAGGTGTTCATCGGTCTCGCCCAGAACCGGGCCAAAGCGATAAGCGTCGGGATAATCCCATACAGCACCGTCTTTCTGGCCGCGCAAGCGGTAGTCGCCCTCGGGCACCCGGCCCTGAAAGAGGCCAGCCACCTCGGGATGCGGGGCAAGTGGCAGTTCCGCCTTGCCGGCCACTGCGAACATCTGCGCGGCGCCGGGATCGAAGGCGGTCACGATGCGCTCTGCCCCCTGCCCATGCGGACCCAGCACGGCAAACGGATCGTCGTGCCGCCCCTCGCCGATCCGCTGTGCCTGATCGATGGGAAGAGTTGGTATCGGCTTCTGGTTACGGCTGGTCATGCACCCACCCTAACGCGCTTTGATCTTGTTGCAACGCGCGATTGCGAGCGCTAACGCACGGCCTCGGCGCGCCAGATATCGCTCATATAGCCCCGGATTGTCCGGTCCGAGGAAAACCACCCCGACCGCGCCACGTTCAACGCTGCCATCCGACCCCAGCGGGCGGTGTCGCAATAGGCCGCGTCGGCGTCGCGTTGGGCGCGGGCATAATCGTCGAAATCGGACGCAACGAGGAAATAGTCGTGATGGCGCAGGTTGCCGGTCAAAATGTGATAGCGGTCGGGCTCATCCGGGGACATTACACCTGTCTCGATCGCCTCCAGGGCGCGGGCCATGCCGGGCGAGGCATCGATGGCCTGACGCGCATGACCATCGACGGCACGCCGCGCCTCGGCTTCGGCGGCGGTCATCCCGAAGAGAAAGAAGTTCTCGGCCCCGACGCGCTCGCGTATCTCGACATTCGCACCATCTAGCGTGCCGATGGTCGGCGCCCCATTCAGCGCAAATTTCATGTTGCCGGTGCCCGAGGCTTCTTTTCCGGCAGTCGAAATCTGCTCGGAAAGATCCGCGGCCGGGATCAGCCGTTCGGCCAGGCTGACGTTATAGTTCGGCAGGTAGACGATCTTCAAAAGATCGCGCGTGACTGGATCGGCATTGATGACCAGTGCCGCATCGTTGATCAGGCGGATGATGTCCTTGGCCAATGCATAGCCCGGCGCCGCCTTGCCGGCAAATATCCGCACCCGTGGCACCCAGTCGCCATTTGGAGTGTCATGGATCGACTGCCAATGGGCGATGGTTTCCAGAATGTTCATGTGCTGGCGCTTGTATTCGTGGATGCGCTTGATCTGCACGTCGAACATCGCTTGCGGGTCAAGTGCGACCCCCTCGGTCTCGGCCACAAAGTTCGACAGCGCCGCCTTGTTCGCCCGCTTCGCCGCCGCGAAGGCCTTGGCAAATCCGGCGTCGTCGACATGCGGTTCAAGCTCGGACAACCGCTCCAGATCGTCCACCCAGCCGGTGCCGATGGTGGTGTCGATCAGCCGCGACAGGGCCGGATTGGCCGACAACACCCAGCGGCGCGGGGTGACGCCGTTGGTCTGGTTCACGATCCGGCCGGGGTGCAGCCGGTTCAACTCGGCAAAGACGGTTTCCTTCATCAGCCCGGTGTGCAGCGCCGAGACGCCGTTCACCTTGTGCGCCATGACGAACGACAGATTGCCCATCTTGACCTGACCGTGCTCGCGCACCGCCATCCGGCGGTCGGGATGGCGGCGGGCATGCAACTCGTCGATCCGTCCGATCAGCTGCATGTGGCGCGGCAGAAGCGTTGTCATCAGCCCTTCGCTCCACTGTTCCAGAGCCTCGGGCAGAAGCGTGTGATTGGTATAGCTGAGCGTCGCCTGCGCGGTATCGGCGGCGGCCTCGAACGCCATTCCGTGCTCATCGACCAAAAGCCGCACCAGTTCCGGCCCGGCAATCGCGGGATGGGTGTCGTTCAGCTGGATCGCGGCCTTGGCGGGCAAGGCGCTGAGATCATCATTGTCGGTCAGATAGCGGCGCAGGATGTCGCGCAAGCTGGCGGCGGTGAAGAAATATTCCTGCTTAAGACGCAGGGCCTTGCCCTGATCGGTGGTGTCGTCGGGATAAAGCACGCGCGAAATCGTGCGCGCCAGCGCCTCGGGCTCGGCGGCGGCGGCATAATCGCCTCGATTGAAACTTTCGAGATCAAAGAGCTTCTCGGACCGCGCCCCCCACAGCCGCAGCGTATTCGCCCATTTCCCTTGCCAGCCGATGATCGGCGTGTCCCAGCCTTGCGCGATCACCTGCTCTGCTGGCTGCCAGCTGGCACGGGCACCCGCTTCCGTCACCTCGCCGCCGAAACCGATCTTGAAGCGCGCCTCGCGGCGCTCGAACTCCCAGGCGTGTTCCTGCCGGAGCCAGTCCTCGGGCTCTTCGACCTGCCGCCCATCGACAAAGCTCTGGCGGAACAGACCGTGCTCGTAGCGAATGCCATAGCCGTAGGCGGGACAGCCGATGGTGGCGAGCGAATCGAGGAAACAGGCCGCCAGCCGGCCCAGACCACCGTTGCCCAGCGCCGCGTCCGGCTCATTCGTCATCACCGCGTCGAAATCGAGGCCCTGGCGTTCGATCAGGCTACGAGCCGCGTCGCCGAGGCCAAGGTTGACGATGGCATCCTCCAGAAGCCGCCCGATCAGGAACTCCATCGACAGGTAGTAGACCCGCTTGCGCCCTTCACGGTAGGTCTGCTGCGTCGCTTCGAACCACGGGTCCATGATCCGCTCGCGCACCGCCAGCGACAGCGCCATGCGCCAGTCGTAGATCGTGGCGTGCGAGGGCGTCTTGCCCATCGCATATTTCAGGTGGCGCAGCGTGGCGCCTTCAAGCTCGGCCTCGGTCATTCATCTATCCTGGCTGGCGGCGGGACGCACTGCGCCCGGCAAAACTGTTAGCGCTATATCGCCGGTTGGTATCGCAATCGCAACCGCCGCAGTGGCGGCTGTGGCCTTTGCAGCACGGTGACCTATGATCCAGCGAAACACGAGGGACCCCCCATGGCCAGACCGAAGCTTCTTATCACCCGCCGCCTGACCGATGCGGTGCAGGCCCGTGCGGCGCGCGATTACGACGTGGCATTGAACGACGACGATCATGTGTTCGGCAAGGCGGAACTGATCGCCCGGTCGTCCGAGGCGGATGCCGTATTGCCCTGCCATTCCGAACATTTTTCAGCCGAGGTCATCGCCGCCCTGCCCGCGACGATGAAAATCATCGCCAACCATTCCGTCGGCACCGATCATGTCGATCTTGCCGCTGCCAAGGCCAAGGGCATCATCGTGACCAACACGCCCGACGTGCTGTCAGACGCCACCGCCGAAATAGCGATCCTGTGCACGCTGGGCGCGGCCCGGCGCGGTGCCGAGGGCGATGCGATGCTGCGCGCCGGCACATGGGATTTCTGGTCGCCGGCCTTCATGGTCGGGCGTCAGACCACCGGCAAACGCTTTGGCATCCTCGGCATGGGCCGCGTCGGTCAGGTCACCGCCGACCGGGCGCGCGGTTTCGGGATGCAGGTGCATTATCACAACCGCCGCCGACTGCCGCCCGATACCGAAAAGGGCGCCACGTTCCACGACACGCTGGAGGGGCTATTTGCGGTGTCGGACGTTCTGTCGCTGCACTGCCCGGCTACGCCCGCATCGACCGGGATCATCAATGCCGCAACACTGGCGCTGCTGCCACCGGGTGCGATCCTTGTGAACACCGCACGCGGCGCGCTGGTGAACGAGACCGACCTGATCGACGCGCTGAAATCTGGGCGTCTCTTTGCCGCCGGCCTCGACGTGTTCCAAACCGAGCCGGGCGGCAACCCCGACCTTGCAAAGCTGCCAAACACGTTCCTGTTGCCGCACATCGGATCGGCCACTGCCGAGACCCGCGACGCGATGGGTTTTCGCGCGCTCGACAACCTCGATGCCTTCTTTGCAGGCAGGCCACCGGTCGACCGCGTCGGGTAGAATCGCAAACAGCGTTTTGGTAAGTTATATTGACCAGTGCTACTTGCTATGAGCCGTTCCGCCCGTATAGTGCATTGTTGAACCTGCGCGCAGGCACAGGATTATATAGGGAGGACTGATATGACCAACACCATAGACAAGAAGGCGCTGTCACGGCGTTCGTTCATGCGCAAGGGCGCGCTTGGCGGTACCGCTGCCGCCGCTTCGGCACTGGCAGCCCCCGCCGTTCTGGCGCAGGCGCCGATCGTGATGAAGATGCAAACCTCATGGCCGGCGTCCGACGTCTGGCAGGAGTTCGCACAGGATTACGCCAACCGCGTGCAGGAAATGTCGGGCGGCCGGATGACGGTTGACCTGCTGCCCGCAGGCGCGGTCGTGGCGGCGTTTCAGGTGATCGATGCGGTCAACGACGGCGTTCTTGATGCTGCGCATTCGGTCCCGGTCTACTGGTACGGCAAGAACAAGGCCGCATCGCTGTTCGGCACCGGTCCGGTCTTCGGCGGTTCGGCCACGACAATGCTGTCATGGTTCTACGCCGGTGGCGGTGCCGAGTTCTACCGCGAGTTGACGCAGGACATCATGGGCCTCGACGTTGTCGGCTACATGGGCTTTCCGATGTTCGCCCAGCCCTTCGGCTGGTTCAAGCAAGAGGTCAACACGGTCGCCGAACTGCAGGGCTTCAAGTATCGCACGGTGGGCCTTGCCGCCGACCTGATGCAATCGCTGGGCATGTCGGTAGCACAGCTTCCGGGTGGCGAAATCGTGCCCGCGATGGAGCGCGGCGTGATCGACGCGTTCGAGTTCAACAACCCGACCTCGGACAGCCGCTTTGGCGCCCAGGACGTGGCCAAGAACTACTACCTGTCGTCCTATCACCAGGCTTCGGAAAGCTTCGAATTCCTGTTCAACAAGGGCTTCATGGAAGACCTCGACCCCGATCTGCAGGCGATCCTGAAGTACAGCGTCGAAAGTGTGTCGACATCCAACACGGCCAAGGCGATGGACAACTACTCCGCCGACCTGCGGATGCTGGAAAACGACGCGGGCGTGACCGTGCGCCGCACCTCGAAAGAGATCCTCGACGCGCAGATCGCCGCCTGGGACAAGCTGATCCCGACGCTGGAGGAAGACCCCTTCATGAAGCGCGTGCTGGACAGCCAGCGCGAGTGGGTCGAGCGGGTGACCTATTACGAGCTGATGAACGCGCCCGACTATGCGCTTGCCTACGAGCACTACTTCCCGGGCAAGCTGAAGATGTAATCTCGGAAAATGTGCTAAACGTTTTGAACCCGGCAGGCCAAACCTGCCGGGTTCTTTTCGAAAGACCGGTTGTTTTGTGAGAACCGGCGCGTAGTCTGGGGTGATGGGGGGAAGCGAATGCTCCGTTATATCTACTTTGCCGACAGCGTTTCGGCCTGGGTCGGCAAGGCCTTTGCCTGGCTGATCGTGCTGATGACCTTCGGCACCAGCTACGAGGTTTTCGTCCGCTACGTGCTGAACAAACCGACGCCCTGGGCGCTGGATGTGTCGTTCATCATGTATGGCACGCTGTTCATGATGGGCGGCGCCTATACGCTGAGCCGCGGCCAGCATGTGCGCGGTGATTTCCTCTATCGCTCGTGGCAGCCCAAGACCCAGGCCAAGGTCGACCTGGTGCTGTACTTCATCTTCTTCTTCCCTGGCGTTCTGGCGCTGATCTTCTCGGGCTGGAAATACGCATCCCGCAGCTGGGGCTACGGCGAGGTCAGCGTCAACAGCCCCGCGGGCATCCCGATCTTCCAGTTCAAGTCGGTGCTGGTCGCCGCCGGTGTTCTGCTGCTGATCCAGGGCATCGCTCAGATCTTCCGCTGCATAATCGCGATCCGCACGAATGAATGGATCGAGGCCGAAGAAGACGTGATGGAGACCGAGGACCTGCTTATCAAAGAGGCTCACAAGGCCGAGACCGGAGGCCACGCACTATGACCGACCCGCAAGTGGCCCTGATGATGCTGGGGCTGTTCATCGTCATAGTGTTTCTGGGCTTTCCGATTGCCTTCACCCTGATGGCGATGGGCATCGGTTTTGGCTATTACGCCTATTACGACGACCGGATGTGGCGCAGCTTCAATCGCCTGGGCGAAGACGCGTCGGGGCTGGAAAGTTTCACCACCTGGCTTGGCAGTTGGTTCAACAACAACGTCTTCGACCTGTTCATCAACCAGACCTACACCGTCATGGCCAACGAGGTGCTGACGGCGGTGCCGCTGTTCTTGTTCATGGGCTATATCGTCGAGCGCGCCAACATCGTGTCGAAACTGTTCGGCACGCTGAACATCGCAACCCGCCGGGTGCCGGGATCGATGGGCGTCGCGGCGCTGATCACCTGTGCGCTGTTCGCCACCGCCACCGGCATCGTCGGTGCCGTGGTCACGCTGATGGGCCTGCTGGCACTGCCACAGATGCTGAAGGCGCGTTATGACACGGCGTTTGCCAGCGGCATCATCTGTGCGGGCGGTACACTGGGCATCCTGATCCCGCCGTCGATCATGCTGATCGTCTATGCGGCCTCCTCGGGAGTCTCGATCGTGCGCCTCTATGCGGCAGCACTGCTGCCGGGCTTCACGCTGGTCGGATTGTACCTTCTCTACGTCATGGGCCGCGCCATGCTGCAACCTCACATCGCGCCGAACCCGACCAAAGAGGAAGTGCCCGACGTGCCGTTCGGCAAGCTGATGCTGATGGTCGCGACCTCGTTCTTTCCGCTGGCGTTCCTGATCCTGGCGGTTCTGGGCTCGATCCTTCTGGGCCTTGCCACACCGACCGAGGCCGCCTCGATCGGCGCGCTTGGCGGCATTCTTCTGGCCTTCGCCTACCGCGCGATGACCTGGGGCCGGATGCGCGAAAGCGTCTATCTGACGGTGCGCACCACGGCGATGGTCTGCTGGCTATTCGTCGGCTCCTACACCTTCTCGGCCGTATTCTCTTACCTCGGTGGCGAGCAGATTATCAGTGAGTTTGTTCAGAGCCTCAGCCTTAAGCCCTGGCAGTTCCTGATCCTGGCGCAGCTGATCATCTTCCTTCTGGGCTGGCCCTTGGAATGGTCCGAAATCATCATCATCTTCGTGCCGATCTTCCTGCCGCTGCTGCCGATTTTCGGGATCGACCCGCTGTTTTTCGGTGTGCTGGTGGCGCTGAACCTGCAGACCTCGTTCCTGACACCACCTATGGCGATGTCGGCCTACTACCTCAAAGGCATAGCACCTCCGCATGTGATGCTGACCGACATCTTCCGGGGCTGTATGCCGTTCCTCTTCATGGTGTTCCTCTGCATGGGTCTGATGTACGCCTTTCCGCAGATCGTCTTTTACCTGCCCGAGGCGTTCTATGGGACGCGCTGAGGCAAAGCCTCTGGCGCCTGACCGGGGTGTCGGTATCCGGGCGCTGTCAGCGCGCGCGTTGCGGCAGCGCCTTGCTGATGGTGCGCTGAAAGCGGTCGCGGTGGCCGAGGCCTATCTGGATGCGATTGAGGCGCAGGACAGCGAGATCCACGCCTTCGTCTGGTTCGATCCGGGCTTTGTGCGGCATCAGGCAGCCGAGCTTGACCGGGCGCGGACGGCGGGACGCCCGGTTGGGCGGTTGCACGGGGTGCCGGTGGCGATTAAGGACATCATCGACACCGCGCGTATCCCGACCGAGAACGGCACGGGTATGGACAAGGGCCGGGTGCCCGATAAAGACGCCTGGATCGTGGCGCGGCTGAAGGCCGAGGGCGCGATCATCATGGGCAAGACGGTGACCGCTGAGTTGGCCTTCATGCACCCCGGCCCGACGCGCAATCCGGCCAATACCGCGCATACGCCCGGCGGTTCGTCCTCGGGGTCGGCGGCGGCGGTGGCGGCGGGAATGGTGCCCTTGGCCATCGGCACCCAGACCGGCGGCTCGGTGATCCGGCCGGCGGCGTTTTGCGGCATCACCGGGTTCAAGCCGAGCTTCGGGGCGATCCCCCGCAGCGGCATCCTCAGCCAGTCGCCCACACTTGATACCGTTGGCGTCTTCGCCCGCGATGCGGCGGATGCGGCATTGCTGGCCGAGGTGCTATTCGGCCACGATGCGGGCGATGCGGCCACCGTGCCCGCCACAGCCCCGCAGCTCTTGGATATCGCCACCACGCCTGCCCCGGTGCACCCCGATTTCGCCTTTGTCCGGCTGCCGGGCTTCGACGCGGCCGATCCCGACACCATCGCCGCCTTCCGCGAACTGACCGACCATCTGGGCGAGCATTGCTTCGAAGCACCTCTGCCGAAAGCCTATGACGATGCCGCCGCTCTGCGCGAACGGATCAACTTCGCCGAAATGGCCCACTGCTTTCATCGCTACGATCGGCCGGATGCGGACCTGTCAAAGGAAATCCGCGCCGCGCTCGACACCGGCCGCGCGGTCAGCGCCAAGGACTATCTGGCCGCGCGCGATTGGCAAAAGGTGCTTCTGGCCGGCATCGACGAGATTTTCGACCGCGCCGATGCGATCCTTTGCCCCGCCGCCCCCGGCCCCGCGCCCGAGGGGTTGGACACGACCGGCAGTGCAATCTTCAATGGGCTCTGGACCTATCTCGGCCTGCCCGCCATCACCCTGCCGCTGCTTGAAGCCGGGAACGGCCTGCCGATGGGTGTCCAGCTTGTCGGGCGCAAAGGCAGCGACGCGCGGCTGTTGCGAACCGCCAACTGGCTTGCCACTCACCTTGCCCAACCGGAGGGCTGACCGATGACTGACATGGTTCTGAAACTGATCGCCTTTGGCCTGCTGGTCGGCTTTCTGGGCATCCTCTTTGCCTGGGTGCCCCGCGTCGATCTGGGTATCGTCATCGGCCTGACGGTTGTTTTGGCCGGGATCGATTTCTTCTGGAAAAGCGGCAAAGGCTGAAGCCGCGGTGAACGCCGCACCCCGCCCGGAATAGCCGCGCACGCGGCCCGGGCAACGGCTGACCGCGCCTTCGGTCAACCGCCAAGTCACCGTGACGCGACGATTGAAGTTGGGCGATGCTCGGCCATAAAGCGAAGACCGCATTCGTTGCTGCGGCCGCCCACGGTCAACCGCAGCCCTGCGTTGCACCGCTATCCCGCAGCCCCTGCCCCACGCTGTCACAAACCTGACAGGATTATGAGTTCCCCGGATGCCGATTTCCTGCAAGGAACGGTCAGCCCAGACGCCAGCCCGTTTCAGGAGACCCCGATGCGCCGCCTTATCGCCGCCCTCGCCCTTGCCGCCAGCCCCGCCCTGGCCGATCCCGATCCCGCCGATTGGCCCGCCGTTCTGGCCGAGGCCGAAGGCCAGACCGTCTATTTCAATGCCTGGGGCGGCTCGGTGCAGGCCAATGCGTTCATCGCCTGGGCAGGTGCCCGGATTGCCGAGGATCACGGTGTCATGGTCAGCCATGTGAAACTGTCGGACACCGCCGACGCGGTCAGCCGGGTGGTGGCCGAACGTGCGGCGGGGCGCGACGCGGGGGGTGCGGTCGATCTGATCTGGATCAACGGCGCGAACTTTGCCGCGATGAAGGAACAGGCGTTGCTGTTCGGGCCCTGGGCCGAGAGCCTGCCGAACTGGTCGCTGACCGATCCTAGGGCCAACGCCGCGCTGACGGCAGATTTCACCGTGCCGACCGAAGGCTATGAGGCGCCCTGGGCGATGGCGCAGGTGGTCTTTTGGCACGACACCGCGCGGGTCAAGGCGCCGCCGCGCTCGATGGCCGCTTTGGCCGATTGGACCAAAGCCAATCCGGGTCGGTTCACCTATCCGCAGCCGCCGGATTTCCTTGGCACGACGTTCCTGAAACAGGCATTGGTCGAACTTGCCCCCGATCCGGCGTCCCTTCTCTCCCCCGTCGATGATGCCAGCTATGAGGCCACCACCGCGCCGCTCTGGGCGTTTCTCGACAGGCTGACGCCGAACCTCTGGCGCTCGGGCCGGGCCTATCCGGCGACCGGCGAGGCGGTGAAGCCGCTGATGGCCGATGGCGAGGTCGATCTGGCGATCTCATTCTCGCCCGGTGCAGCGTCGGCGGCGATCGCGGGTGGCGAGCTGCCCGACACCGTGCGCAGCTATGTCCTTGACGGCGGCACCATCGGAAACGCCAGCTTCGTCGCCATCCCCTATAACGCCAACGCCAAGGCGGGGGCGATGGTGTTGGCCGATTTCCTGATGTCGCCCGAGGCGCAGCTAAGGATGCAGGACCCCGAATATCTGGGCTGGGGCACGGTGCTGTCGATGGCGAAACTTACGCCCGATGCAGCATCGGCCTTTGCCGCCCTTGACCTTGGCATCGCGACGCTGTCGCCCGCCCAACTGGGCGCGGCACTGCCCGAGCCGCATCCGTCGTGGATGACCCGCGCCGCCGATGACTGGCTGACGCGCTACGGCAACCGCTAACGACCGGGTGCTGCGATGACCGACAGCACCATCGGCACTGCGGTCGGGCCCCGGCCCCGGCGCGGGCTGTTGCCGGTCGCCCCAGCGCTGACGCTGACCTTGATGCTGGCGCCGGTGGTGGCAGGTCTGGCGTTCACCATCGGCCCGGCGTTCGGCTATCTGCCCGCGCTTGGCGGCACCGAGCCGACGCTGGCCGCCTTCAGGATGCTGCTCGACTGGCCGGGCATCGGCCAATCGGTGCGGTTGTCGCTGACCACCGGACTGGCCGCCACGTTGATCTCGCTGGCCGTCGTCACGCTGATCCTGGCGGGTTGGCAGGGCACGCGGGCGTTCCGGATGCTGGAGCGGACACTGTCGCCGCTGCTGTCGGTGCCGCATGCCGCAGCCGCGTTCGGGCTTGCCTTTCTGATCGCGCCCTCGGGCTGGATCGCGCGGGCGATCTCGCCTTGGGCGACCGGGTGGGACCGCCCGCCCGACCTGCTGATCGTTCAGGACAGTCACGGGTTTGCCCTGACCCTGGGTCTGGTCATCAAAGAGGTGCCGTTCCTGTTGCTGATGGCGCTGGCCGCCCTGCCGCAGGCCCGCGCGAAGCAGCGGCTGACGCTGGCCCGGGCACTTGGCTACGGGCGCGTCACCGGCTGGCTGAAGAC
>JBBKVJ010000319.1:0-3148 GCA_037968375.1 Paracoccaceae bacterium
ACGCTGGCCACCGTGGCGCGCGAGGCGGGGCTAAGCCAGGGCGTGGCGGTGTTCTATTTCCAGACCAAGGAAGGGCTGCTGGCGGCGGCGCTCGAGCATCATTATCAGGCCTATGAGGCGAATTGGCGGGCCGCACTTGAGGCGGCGCAGGATAGCCCGGCGGCACGGCTGGCGGCGCTGGTGAAGGGCGATTTCGACGAAAAGGTCTGTTCGCGTGAGGCGCAGATTCTGTGGCATGCGTTCTGGGGCGAGGCCAGCGCGCGGCCCTCGTTCAACCAGATCGCCGACCGGTTCGACAGCAACCGGTCGGACGCTTTGGAGGCCGAGGTGACGGCGCTGCTGGCGGAACTGGGCCGCGACAAGGGTGCTGCGCGGCAGACGGCCGCCGGGATCGAGGCGCTGACCGACGGGCTATGGCTGCAGATGTATCTGGCCAGCGGCATCACCGATCCGCACGAGGCCTGGGCGGTCACGGCGCGGTTTTTGGTGGCGCTTTTCCCCGAGCGGGGGGCGGCGTTCGCGCCGTCAAAGGGGTAGCGCGTCAGGGCGATTTTCACTTGGCACAACAGAGGGCAGCGGCTGACCGTCGGGCTAAAGCCCTTGCCACCGGACGGGTGCTGCGTTTCGGGCGACTAAAATGTGTGCCGCCGAGATAATTCAAGCCCAAATAATTCAAGCTTGAAATATTTTTCGCCGCTGCTAGCCTGACGCCAGACCCGCAACTCCTGGGGGGAGGGAGCCCTTGCGTATTGCCTGCCTCGGCGGCGGACCCGCCGGATTGTATTTCGCGATCTCGATGAAGCTGCGCGATCCGGACCATGAGGTTGTCGTGTTCGAGCGCAACCGCGCCGACGATACCTTTGGCTGGGGCGTGGTCCTTTCGGACGAGACGCTGGACAATCTGGCGCAGAACGATCCGGTCAGCGCCGAGACGATCCGGGGCGCGTTCGCCTATTGGGACGATATCGCGGTGCTGAAGGATGGCCTGCGCACGGTGTCTACCGGGCATGGGTTCTGCGGCATCGGACGCAAGCGATTGCTGGTTCTGCTGCAGGCGCGCGCGCGCGCGTTGGGCGTCGATCTGCGCTTTGAGACCGAAGCCGAAAGTGCTGCCGATCTTGCCGCCGAGTATGATCTGGTGGTGGCGGCTGACGGGTTGAACTCGCGCACCCGCAGCGAATTTGCAGTCCATTTCCAGCCCGAGATCGACACCCGCAAATGCAAGTTCGTCTGGATGGGCACGCAAGCCAAGTTCGACGACGCGTTCACCTTCATCTTCGAGGAAACCGAACACGGCTGGCTCTGGGCGCATGCCTATCAGTTCGATCCCGATACTGCGACGTTCATCGTGGAATGCAGCCAGGCCACTTGGGAGGCCTGGGGTTTTGGCGAGATGTCGCAGGTCGATAGCATCGCGGTTTGCGAGAAGATTTTCGGCGCCCATCTGGGCGGCCACAAGCTGATGACCAACGCCCATCACATTCGCGGTTCGGCCTGGCTAAGCTTTCCCCGCGTGCTGTGCGAACGCTGGTACAAGGACAACATTGTGCTGATGGGCGATGCGGCGGCGACGGCGCATTTCTCGATCGGGTCGGGCACCAAGCTGGCGCTGGAATCGGCGATAGCACTTGCGGAATACCTGCAATCGGAACCGACGCGCGAGGCCGCGTTCGCGCGCTATCAAGAGGAACGCCGGGTCGAGGTGCTGAAGCTGCAATCGGCGGCGCGCAACTCGCTCGAGTGGTTCGAAGAGGTCGAACGCTACATGGGCCTCGCGCCCGAGCAGTTTGCCTATTCGCTGCTGACCCGCTCGCAGAGGATTTCGCATGAAAACCTGCGGCTGCGCGATCCGGCCTGGCTGGAAGGCGCCGAGCGCTGGTTTCAGGTGCAGGCGGGGGTGTCGCCCGATGCGCCGGTGCGCCGCCCGATGTTCGCGCCGTTCCAGCTGCGCGACCTGGCGCTGAAGAACCGCATCGTCGTCTCACCGATGGCACAGTACAAGGCGGTCGACGGCTGCCCGACCGACTGGCATTTCGTGCATCTGGCCGAACGCGCCAAGGGCGGCGCCGGCCTCATCTATACCGAGATGACCTGCGTCTCGCCCGAGGGCCGGATCACGCTGGGCTGCGCGGGGCTTTATGCGCCCGAGCATCAGGCGGCCTGGGCGCGGCTGGTGGATTTTGTCCATGCCGAGACCGAGGCAAAGCTTTGCTGCCAGATCGGCCATTCGGGCCGCAAGGGCTCGGTTCAGGTGCCGTGGGACGACAACGAGATGCCGCTGAAGGCCGGTGGCTGGCAGACGATGGCGCCATCTGCACTGGCGTGGTCGGACGCGCATCTGGCACCGCGCGAGATGACGCGGGGCGAGATGGACGCGGTCACGGCTGAGTTCGTGGCGGCCACGGAAATGGCGGCGCAGGCCGGGTTCGACATGATCGAACTGCATGCCGCACATGGTTATCTTCTGTCATCGTTCATCACGCCGGTGTCGAACCGGCGGACGGACGAATATAGCGGCATTCTTGAAAACCGGCTGCGCTATCCGTTGGAGGTCTTTGCCGCGATGCGGGCGGTCTGGCCCGCCGCAAAGCCGATGGCGGTAAGGATTTCCGCCAATGACTGGGTTGGCGAGGATGGTGTGACGCCGCAAGAGGCGGTGGAGATTGCGCGCGCCTTCGCAGCGGCGGGGGCCGATATCATCGACGTCTCGGCAGGCCAGACCACGCCCGACGCGCAACCGGTCTATGGCCGGATGTTCCAGACACCGTTTTCCGACCGGATCCGCAACGAGGCGGGGCTGGCGACGATGGCGGTCGGCAATGTCACCGAGGCCGATCACGTGAACTCGATCCTGATGGCGGGGCGCGCGGATCTGGTATGCCTCGCCCGCCCGCATCTGGCCGATCCTTACTGGACGCTGCGCGAGGCTGCGCGTGTGGGCGACCGTCTGGCCGACTGGCCTGCGCCCTACCGTGCCGGCCGCGATCAGCTGTGGCGGCTGTTCGACAAGGCGGCGCTGCTGGATGAGGAGTTCAAGGTATGAGTCTTGCCGGTCGCCATGCCTTCGTGACCGGCGGCGGCACCGGTGTCGGTGCGGCGATTGCGCTGGCACTGGCGGCAGCGGGGGCAGAGGTGACGATTGCCGGGC
>JBBKVJ010000320.1:0-3116 GCA_037968375.1 Paracoccaceae bacterium
ATGTTGCGGAGGAGGGTCTCGTCAATGCATGTTGGCGCATCAGCGAGGATGATCTTGTTCTCGACACCGCGCTTGCGCTTCTGGAACGGGAATGTGGCATAGAGCGCATCTTCTGCCAGTTCATCCCCATCTGCGCCAATGGCGTTGGCGACGGCATCGGCACTGAGTTTTAGCTCCAGCTTGCCCGGCGCGAGGTCGATGCGGGTAAGAAGATTGAAGAGCATGTCGGGATCGGCTGTGCCCGCTACCTTCAGAAGTGCAGTCGCGGCATTGCCAATCTGATCCGCGGTGGCCTCCGACAACAGCTTTGCCGCGATGCCCGGTGCCGAGATCATCTTGCGGAGCAGATCGACCATCCTGCTTTCAAGTTCGGCAGCCGGCAGCCGCCAGGCATCCTGATGCGCCTCGCCGCTCTTCGCGACAAGCCGGTGTGAGATGTAGTAGCGCAACCGGACGCCTTTGCGGGTCTTCGAATGCGATGGCGTCAGGCGATCGCCGGTCTCATCGAACAGCTTGCCGCAAAGCGATGAGCGGCGCGTGGTGGACGCCATCGACCGGTTGCGGGCGGCACCGTCTTGCAACCGCACCTGAACCGCCTGCCAGCGCTCCGGATCGATGATCGGCGGATGCTTACCCTCGAAGACCCTCTCCCGATGCCGGATCCTCCCGGCGTAGATCGGGTTGGTCAGGATGTGATAGATGTGCCCCCGGTCGAAAGGGCCTCCGCCGGTCGTCGTACCATCTGCGGCGGTGCGCTTGCGGCTCCGAAGGTCGAGCCTGTCTGCTTCGGCTTTCACCGCCCGAACGGTTCCGTGCTGCTCGTAGAGATCATAGAGCGTACGGATGGTCTTTGCCTCGCCCTTGTTGATCGTCAGCGTCCTTCCCTCCGGATCATAGCCCAGGGGCACCTGCCCGCCCATCCAGAGCCCCCGACGCTTGGAGGCCGCGATCTTGTCGCGAATGCGTTCCGCCGTCACCTCGCGCTCGAACTGGGCGAAGGAGAGCAGCATGTTCAGCGTCAACCGCCCCATGCTGGTCGCCGTGTTGAAGGATTGCGTCACCGACACGAAGGAGGCCTCCGCCGCGTCCAGGATGTCGACGATCTTCGAGAAGTCCGCCAGTGATCGGGTCAGGCGGTCGATCTTGTAGACGATGATCTGATCGACCCTGCCCTGCCGGACGTCCTCAAGCAGCTGTTTGAGTGCAGGCCGCTCCAGCGAGCCACCCGACAGGCCGCCATCGTCGTAGTGCTCGCGCAGCAGAACCCACCCCTCGTGCTTCTGGCTGGTGACATAGGCGGCGCAAGCCTCCCGCTGCGCGTCGAGCGAGTTGAACTCCTGCTCCAGCCCATCCTCCGACGACTTCCGGGTGTAGATGGCACAGCGGATCCTCTTCATGGCCTGGACCCTGCCCTGTCGGTCACCCCGAAGAAGCGCGGACCCGACCAAGTTGCCCCCGTGATGTGCCTGGCAATGGCCGACAACGAGCGCCATGTCTTGCCATCCATCCGGAAGCCGTCCTTCACCACCTCGACCTGGTAGCTCCGCCCGTTCCATTCCCGCACCAGCGTCGTACCGGTACGCTGGTTGCTTGGCGAGGCCTCCGCAACCGCGTCGCCCTCTGCAATCCGGCGCAACGCCTTCCGGCTCGCGGCAGGCAGCCCGCCGTGCCGCCGACACTGTTCCTGATACGCCACCGCCTTCTGCATGAAGGACACCGACAGGTAGGGCGGCGGAGGAGACCCGAAGGCCTCTTCCCATTGACGCAACATCTGGCCACGCTGCGGATCCGGCCTACCGGGCATCGACGGGCTCCGGCCGTGTTGCCTCTGCCTGTGCCGACAAATCCTTCACAGCGGCGATGATCTTGTAGCGCGCCGGTTTGCCGTCGCCGCGCACCTCGCGGTGGATTGCGTATCCCGCCTTCCTCAGACCCGTCATCGCTGCCCGCGTGGTGTGAGCCTGCCAGCCCAGCCTCTCGCTCAGCGTGGCCACGTCCGCACCTGTCTTCGCCCCAAGCATCCGGATCAACTGCGCCTTCTTGGTCTGCCCGGCGCCGCCGCCCTTGCCAGCTGCAGTACTCGCCTTGGGTTTTATGTTCACCATTCCGATCTCCTTGCGTCACCGCCGGAGCACCCTGCCCCGGCTACTGAGGCAAGCCCGGCAATCCGGGCGGAGATCGACGACACAGGCCCGCCGTCAGAAACAGTACCGCTCTGTCAGCGTGCGAAGTCCAGTCGGAAGTGCGGTCGGAGAAGGGTCATCTTCGACAGGTTGGTGCGGGAAGTGTGAATTCGCTGCAATTGCTCGGGTCATGCTTCCGCAAGGTGAAAGCAGCTATTCGGAGAACGAAACAGCCAACTACGCTTTCTGCGACCTCCCCCAAGGGCCGCAATGTGTAGGTGGCTTCCGGCGCAAGGCTTAGAAGGAGCTATGCAGCGGAGCGGTCCGCGCATGGTGCCGGGCCCCGCATCGGAGGCCCGGCCGGTGTCACGGCGCGCGCTTGCGGCCGTCGATCATGGAACGCAGGAGTTTTTCGCGGTGGGCGAGGCTGGCCACCACGACGCCGACGATGTGCAGCACGATCAGCACAAGCGTGGCGTTCCTGGCGAACTCGTGAATTTCTTCGAAGGCATCAGCCCAAACACCGGTCGAGGCAGGCGAGCCAGTTGTCGCGCGCGAGTTTGCCGAGGAGCGGCGCATCGTAGCCATGCGCACCCATCGCCTCGAAGAGAAGCGGAACTCCGGTCACGTCGCCGATCAGATCCGGCACGACGCAGCCGTCGAAATCCGAGCCGAGGCCGACGTGATCCTCGCCCGCCTCGGCGATCAGGCGGTCGAGGTGGCGAAGCATCGTGTCCCAAACCGTGCCGCTATCGACCCGGCCGTCCGCGTTCAGGTAGAAGGTCGCGAAGTTGAAGCCCACCATGCCGCGGCGCTCGCGGATCATGTGGAGCTGCCGGTCGGTCAGATTGCGCGGGCTGGCGCAGAGCGCGTGCGCGTTAGAATGCGTGGCCACGAGCGGCTTGCTTGAGACGCGAGCCACGTCGTCGAACCCCTTCTCGTTCAGGTGCGACAGGTCGATCAGGATGCCGAGTTCATCGCAGAGGCGGGCGA
>JBBKVJ010000321.1:0-3422 GCA_037968375.1 Paracoccaceae bacterium
CGGCCCGCCAGTGCGGGGTCCCCGGCAATCAGACGCTGGGCGATCTCGGTCATCTGCGGCATGGCGAGGCGCGGATCGCCGAGCGCGCTGAGTGTCTTCGGCAGATAGCGGCCATAATCGAGCGACCATGATCCGATGCCGGTCTCGTGGAAGCCCACCTCCATCCAGGTGCAGACGTCAGACAGATAGGACGACAGCGCGCGGGTGGTGCTGTCCAGCTTGGCGGTCGCCTTTTCCCAATCGACCACATCAAATGCGAGGATCGCATCCGCCTGGGCCAGGCTTTCGGTATCCATCGACAGCGCCTGCGGGTGGCGGTTCGGGAAACAAAGTGCCGAGTTCACGTCCCAGACGGCGACGCCAAGGGTTTCGGCAAGGGTCACCAAACGGTCGAAATTCTCCGGATGCCTGCCGGTGAACTCGACCATGATCCACGGGCGTTCCGCGTCCAAAAGCCGCCGCACGATCTGTTCCAGTTTCGCCGGATCGGCAGCCATCGGCGCAGGCGCCTTCTCGATCTCCGGCCCCGGTATCGTCACCTCGCGGGTCAGCGGGGTCTCCTGCAGCATCGCGTCGTAGCACAGGTACACCGGCCCCGCCGGTTCGGTGACCATCGCCGAATAGGCCCGCATGAAGCTGTCGGGAACGCCGTCGATGCTGTGCGGCTGATAGTCGAACTTGGTGAAGTTGCGCACCGCGTCGCCCTGGCTTTGCGCGGTATGGTGCCAGTCCGACCTCGGCCGGCGTTTCGATTCGTCCATCGGGCCGGTGGCGCCCAGGATGAACACCGGCGCGCGGTCGGTGAAGGCATAATAGATCGCCATTTGTCCATGCAGCAGGCCGACCAGATCGTGCAGGACACAAGCCATCGGTCGACCCAGCGCCTTGGCATAGCCATGCGCTATCTGCACGGCGGTTTCCTCGTGCTGGCAGACCAGCATCTTGGGCCTGTCGCCGCCATAGTTGATCAGGCTGTCATGCAACCCGCGAAAACTGGCGCCGGGATTGATCGCGATATATTCGAAATCATAGGCCTGCAGCAGGTCGACGATCACATCGGACTGGTATTTCGTATAGTCAGGGGGCGTGGTCATCGACACTCTCCTTGCCATGCAGGCGGGCGGTTATTGCAGCGGCACCACCGTACCGAAACCGGTGACAAGGCCGATTGCCATGGCGACCAGTCCGGCGATCAGGGGTACGACAAAGCTGGACACCAGCCGCAGCCTGAGGAACGACGCGCCCAGAAGCGGCAGTTCGTAGATCAGGATGCGGTGCGTGGCGAAGATGCTCCACGAGGTGATGAAGGTGACAAGGGCGGCCGTCGAGGCCCCGGATTTGGCGAAGACGGCGGCGATGGCGAAGGTGATCACCGGCCCGGCAGGCACGATCAGGCCTGCGGCGGCGGCGATCGGCAGCGCCAGAAGGCCTGCGTCTTCGCCCAACAGGCTGGCGATCGCCTCTTTCGGGATCAGCTGCGCGATAAACCCCGCCGCGATCAGGGCGCAAAGCATGCGCGGCACCAATGTGCCGAACTGTTCGATGAAACGCCGCGTGACCGGGCCGAAATCCTGACCGCTGCGGATCGCGAGGGCGATCAGCACCGTCAGCAGCACGACAAGGGCCAGAAGACCGATGCTCATTCGTCGACACTATCGCGATAGGGCGTGGTCGGCGCCACACCCTTGATCGTCAGATCGAACGGCAGGCGCCGCGCGATCAGACCGGCCAGGATCGGCAGCGGCAGCGAAATGGCAAAGCGCAGGATGGCGAACTCGGCGCCCATGAACGGCACATCCCAGATCAGGATGCGCTGCATCCCCAATGTCGCCCAGGCGGTGATATAGGCCACCAGCGCGCCGCGTTCTGCGCCCGAAGCGGCCAGCACCGCAAGCAGCGCATAGGCCGAGGACGGCCCGCCGGGCGTGATCGTGCCCGCGATGGTGGCCACCACCAGCCCGCGCAACCCGGTATCGCTGCCGACCAGGGCCGACATCCTGTCACGCGGCATCAAGACCCAGATCAGGGCGGCGATGGACAAAGCCACAAGGACGCGCGGCATCAGGTCGAGAAGCAGGCCCAGGTCGCCCACCAGCGCGTCCCACACCACATCCGTGCCCTTGACCGCCAGACACACCAGGCCGAACCCCACGGCGGCGGCCAGAAACCCCCAGAAGCTGGGGCCGAACGCGTCGCGCAGCACGCCCCGCCGCCACTCCGCGCTTTTCAGAAAGTCGAAGGAGGCGGCGGTGGTGGGCAATGCAGGCTCGATTGTTCAGTGGTGATCGTGGGAATGGGCGTGACCGTGGCGGTGGTCGTGGGCGTGGCGCAAGGCTTCGGTCAGTTCGCGCGGTTCGGCATGGCCCGCCGACAGCGCTTCGATCAAAGCCCGGAACAGGTCGGCCTCGGGTGGCAACTGCCCGGCCAGAAACCCCGCCAGCCGCGCCAGAGCGATGGCCTGTGCGGCCAGCGCATCGACGGTTTCATCCTCTTCGGCCTTGGCGATGCCGGTCATCGCGCGGGTCAGGCCGGACTGAAAAATCCGCTCCATATAGGCGGCGCGACCTTCCGGCTCGGCCAGATTGGCCGGGGCCTCGACCTCGCCCGCAGCTTCGGGCAGGTTCAACTGCTGCGCCATCGCCCGGAACCGGTCCAGCATTTCCTGCCCGACCAGCACCTGTTCGTCGATTTCACCGCACATGGTTTCGTCCTTTCGTCACATGCCCGCATGGAGCAGGCTTTGCAGGCTATCCACCGCGACGCCACCGCCAACCAGCAGCGCCAGCCCGCCGATGCCCAGCCCCAGCGAGGTGCGCATCCAGGCCGATCCGCGATGGATATAGCCCAAGGGATAGCTGGCCGCACCGGTCAGCAGCATCATGCCGATCAGCGAGCCGAGGCCGAAGATCGCAAACGCGGCCAATGCTTCGGCGGTCGTTGGCGCGGTGGCGACGATCAGGACGAGAAGTCCGGCCGAGCCTGCCGCGCCATGGATCGAACCGACCGCAAGGGTCGGCGCAAGGGCGCGGTGGCGGTGATCGTGCGTCGACATGCGGTGTTCTGTGGCGTCGTTGGTATGAGAATGCACATGGATATGGCGGTCGCCATCATGGACATGGACATGGGCGTGGATGCGCTCGCGGCGTAGTTTCCACAACACGCGCAGGCCCAGGGCGACGATCATCACGCCCACCGCCAGCTCCAGCGCCGAACCCACGGTGTCGGAAATCGTCAGGCCAAAGAGCAACACGACCGAACAGATCGCGAAGAGGGCGATGGTGTGGCCAAGGCCCCAGGCGGCCCCGCGCGCGATGATCCGACGCTTGCTGTCGCCCTTGCCCATCAGGGCCGCGACGGCGGCGACGTGATCGGCCTCCAGCGCATGGGCAAGGCCGACGCCGAAGCCCAGCATGAGGACGGCC
>JBBKVJ010000322.1:0-3892 GCA_037968375.1 Paracoccaceae bacterium
GCCCCGATCCCCGACATACCGCCCGCCTCGGTTCTGGCCGCCCGCGCCGAGGCTGAGGCACAGTCGATGCCGTGGCGGGCGACGGCAAGGCCGACAAAGCTGCCCGGTTCGGGGATGCCGCCGTGATGCGTCACCAGACGGCGGCGCAGGCGGCGGTTCCAGAGGTGGACGCCGTAGCAGGCCTCGCCGCCCAGCCGCTCGGTGACGTCGATCTCGCCCGACAAGAGATCGCGGCGATCCTTGAACGGGATCGGGTAGAACGCCTGCCGGGGCAGTGCATTTTTTGCCTCGCCGGTAACGTTCAGAAAATGCGTGAGCGCAGCCGGGCCCCAGATTCCCCAAGGCAGATCGGCGACATTGACCGGGTTGCCGGCATCTCGGGCGGCGCGCAGGTTGGCCTGCTCTTCTTCGGAATACCATTCCGGGATCGGCGCCGGGTCTTCGCAAAAATCGATCAGCGCCTGCAGCGCGGGCGAGTCCTTGGGGAACCCCAGGGCGGCGCCGCAGATCAGGCGTTTCGGCTTTTCCCAGCCGTAGACATGGCCCGAGGGGAAAATCCAGGGCTTCATGCACAGCATGTCGCAATCGACCCAGCAAAGACCGGTGCGCACGATCATGTGGTAGCGGAAGATGTCGGAATGTAGCGCCGACGAGCCCGACGCGCGGTGCACGATGAACTCTTCCTTGGGGAACATCGCGCTGGCGTCGGCGATGATCGTACCCTTGGGCGCGTTGGTGACACCTTCGTAGGTGAACAGCGTGAACTCATGGCCAAAATCGAGGAACGACTGGATACAAAGCTGTTCGAGCCAGCTGAGATTGCCGCCGATCCACAGCGCGCCGAGCCTGACCGGAGCGCCATCCCCCGCGCCGCTGAGCGTTGCTTGCATCTGTCAGTCCTGCCCGCGCGTTTCGATCGGTTTCTTCTGGCGGCCCAAGGTAACCCGGACCGGGTGGGACGGCGTTTTAGCATGGCGGTCGGGGCTTGCCTAGCAGGACCGGGCGCCCGAGCCTGCCCTTGACCTTGCGGCGTTCGAGGCTCTTTATCCGGCCAGAGTGACAGAAACTTCCGACCGAAAGGTGAAAAGATGGCTTTCGAACTTCCCAAGCTGCCCTATGACCATGATGCGCTGGCCGATCTCGGCATGTCGAAAGAGACGCTGGAGTATCACCACGACATCCACCACAAGGCCTATGTCGACAACGGCAACAAGCTGATCGCAGGAACGCCCTGGGCGGACAAGTCGGTCGAGGAAATTGTCAAGGGCACCTATCAGCCGGGCTCGGTTGCGCAGTCGGGTATCTTCAACAACGCCAGCCAGCATTGGAACCACGCTCAGTTTTGGGAGATGATGGCACCGGGCGACAAGAAGATGCCGGGTGAGTTGGAGGACGCACTGACCGAAGGTTTCGGCTCGGTCGACAAGTTCAAGGAAGAGTTTTCCGCCGCAGGCGCTGGTCAGTTCGGCTCGGGCTGGGCTTGGCTGGTCAAGGATACCGATGGCGGGCTGAAGGTGACAAAGACCGAGAATGGGGTGAACCCCTTGTGCTTTGGCCAGACCGCGCTTTTGGGCTGCGATGTGTGGGAGCATTCCTATTACATCGACTTCCGCAACAAGCGGCCCGTGTACCTGTCGAACTTCCTCGACAAGCTGGTAAACTGGGAAAACGTCGCCTCGCGGCTCTGACGCCCGGGTCATGACACAGATATCCGCCCCGCCGGGTTCGATCCGGCGGGGTTTTTTCATGGCTGCCAGTCAGCCCTCGCTTTCCAGGTGACGACGCGCCAGAGATACCAGCCGATCAGCAGCACGACGATGCCGGTCGAGACCGGATTGAGCCAGACGGAAACCAAGGTGTATTGCGCCCCAAGCAGGTAGCCCGCCACGGCCAGTAGCGTGGTCCAGATCAGCGTGCCAGCGGCGGAATAAGCCAGAAACCGACCGAATGGCATCCGCGCCACCCCGGCGGGCACCGAGACGAAGGTGCGCACTGTCGGCACCAGGCGGCCCAGAAAGACGGCGGCGGCGCCGTGGCGCTGGAACCAGGCATTGGCGCGGTCGATATCCTGAGGGTGGATGGTCAGCCAGCGGCCGTGCCGTGCCGAAAGCCGCTTCAGCCGGGCGGCACCAAGGCGCCAGCCGATCCAGTACCAGAGCGCCGCCCCGGCCAGCGAGCCCGCAGAACCGGCGGCCAGAATCCAGGCAAACGAAGTATCGCCACGCGCAGCGGTGTAGCCTGCCAGCGGCATGATCAGCTCGGACGGGATCGGCGGAAACACGTTCTCGAGGAACATGAACAGCGCGACCCCGGCGGCGCCCGTCGTGCTGATCGCGGCGGTGATCCAGTCGAACATTCTGCCCTGCCTCGCCGCTGTTTCCGCCGCCGATCAGGGAACTGGTCCGGGCGCGCCCGGGTTCCTTTCATGTGAACAAAGGAGAATTGCAATGGCAGACCGCAAGCGATCAAGCGACGGCAAACGCGAAACAGACCAAATTCTTGGCGCCGAGGGCACGATCTCGGGCCAGGGTCGCACAGGCGGGCGGCTGGCGCGCGACATCGGCACCAAGGACGAGCTGAAGCGCGCCATAGAACGCCCGGCGGGCAAGACCCGGGTCACCAAGTCCGATGAGAAGGAGGGCTGAGCATGGCGAAGCTGAGCGAGGGCACCTTCGTGCTGGTTGCCGATGGCGAAAAGGCACTGCTGCTGGAGAACATCGGCGATGCCGCGCATCCGCACCTGCAAGTGGCGCGCAAGAAGACCCAGGACAATCCGCCGAACCGCGAACAGGCGGCGAACCGGCCCGGTCGTTTCAACGATGGCCCGAGTGTGCATCGGTCGGCGGTTGACGATACCGACTGGCACCAGCTGGCCAAGGAACGCTTTGCCGACGATCTGGCCGAGATGCTGTATTCCCGTGTCCACGATGGCCGGATCGAGCGGCTGGTGCTGGTGGCGGGGCCGATGATTCTGGGCGAACTGCGCGGCAAGTTGCACAAGGAAGTGGCCGATATCGTCGTGGCCGAGATCGACAAGACGCTGACCAACCACCCGCTGGACGAGGTCGAGAAGATCGTGACGGGCGAGATGGCGGGCTAGGCGGCTGGCCATGTGGAGGAGCGGTCAGGCAAACGCCTCGCGCAGAACCGCCTCAAGCGTCGGCACGTCGGCGATACGCCCGATATAGCCCAGAAGCGAATCCTCGGCAAAGCCTTCCGCCACGACGTGATCGAGAAGCGCCGACAGCGGCGCCCAGAAGCCTTCGGTGTCGAGCAGCAGGATCGGCTTCTGGTGCAGGCCCAATTGGCGCCAGGTCAGGACTTCGAAGAACTCATCCAGCGAGCCGGCACCACCTGGCAGCATGACAATGGCGTCGGAATTCATGTACATGACCTTTTTACGTTCGTGCATGTTTTCGGTCACGACGAACTGGCCCAGATCGCGGCGGCCCTGTTCGCGGGCCAGAAGATGCACCGGGATCACGCCCATCGTGGCGGCGCCGCCGGTCATCGCGGCGCGTGCCACCTCGCCCATCAGGCCGACGTCGCCCGCGCCATAGACCAGCCGCCAGCTGTTGTGCGCCAGCATCGTGCCGGTCGCCTTTGCCGCCTCGGCATAGGCCGGGCGGGCGCCGGGGCGCGAGCCGCAGAAGACGCAGACGGATTTCGTGGTCATGGTGCGGTTGTCCTCGCTGTCCGGGATTTCTTGTCCCGTGATAGCGGCGTTGCTATGGTCTCTCAAGCGCGACACGGGGAACGGCGCCATCAGGGGAATGCAAATGGCGGCATGGGCCGAGCTGAAACCGAGAACGCGGGGCATCATCATCGCGGGTCTCGTGGCGCTGGCCGGGGCGTTGGCGCTGTATTTCGGGTTCCGCGAAGTCGCCAAGGG